>CAYMRN010000182.1:0-4282 GCA_964392855.1 uncultured Sphaerochaeta sp. | reverse complement strand
AGCAGGGCAACCTCTCCTTTACAGATCATCCCCAGCGAGCCTGCCTTGGTATTGTCCAGGGTGTATTCGACAACAGCGTCAGCCATCGTCTTGTCAGCAAGCATCGATCGGGCATGGGCGATGGCATTGGCCTCCACGAGGCCTCCGCCCACTGTACCTTGGGTAGAGCCATCGCTGAGGACAACTATCTGAAAGCCAACATCACAGGGGGCAGAGCCACTTTTTTTTACCACACGTGCAAGAATATAGCCTGTTTCCTCCCCAAGGGTTTTCAGAAGCTTGGGATCGAGACGCACACTGCCGGTGTCTTTTCGGTATATGCAGATTATCTCCGCCAGTATGCTGATGGCTATCTCAGAAGCCGTGACTGCCCCTATAGCCAGCCCTATGGGGGCATGCACCGCTTCAAGGCTCTCTTCGCTGACCCCTTGTTTCTTAAGATTGTCCATCGTGCTGGCCACCTTGTGCTTGCTGCCTATCATGCCGATATAGGAGTGGGGGAGCTTGAGCGCCATCTCCAGACACTCCTGGTCAAAGCTATGTCCGCGAGTGATGATGACAAAATAGGGCTTTATCCACCTTTGGCCCTTTGCCAGTGTCTCCTTGAAGGGAGCGCAAAACAAGGATGCATGCGGATAGAGCTCCCTATTGCAGAACTCAAGCCGTTCATCGAGGATGGAAATCTCCATATCCAGGATCTGGGCAACGCTGTAGAGCTCCTTGGCAACATGTCCCCCTCCACAGAGCACCAGCTCTATCTTGGAATCCAGCCTCTCGATGAGTAGGTCCTCCTCATCCCAAGAGTGAGGCTTCTGTGCAAGGGAGGCGACCATCTCTGATCCAGAGAAGATTGCCTCGTCCCCTATGCCCTCTCCTGTCAGGACGGTCTTGCGCAACAGGCTCTCTCTCTTCAACCTTGCAAGCAAGGTGGTATAGTAGTTGTTCATATCTGCTCCTTAGGGGCTTTTGTGGGGTAAGTCCCAGGTTTCACCGCTTTGCCAGAAAGCCGTCCAAGACTTCCAGGACTGCGCCTCCAATCGCCATAGCCTTGTCACTGATGGTGGTATAGTCAGCTTCCTGGCCCCGCGGGTCTATGTCTGCAATCTTGAAGCCGGGGGGAACGGTGAGCCCGTTGTTGAGCAGGCCTCGGATCATTCCATCCAGTGTTGCAAGGATTGGGGTCTGTCCGACATGCGCTATGACTTCTCCTTCTTTTACCAGGTCACCAATGCGCTTCTCTGAGGAGAAGACACCCTCTGTGGGGCTATGGATCACCCGCTCACGTCCATAGCCGGCTATTATGCCGGGAATGCCTGTGTTGGCTATGGCCTCTCCCTCATAGATGATCCTGCCCATGCTATGGCCGCGCTTTGTCTCAATGAGTGCATGGCAGTCCTTGCCGGCAGTGAAGCCCGGCCCTAGGGCAATGACCAGAGGGGCATCATCGATGGTGGTACCTAGATTCCTTTTTGCCAGGATTGCATCGACTATGCAGATTGGCCTGAGCTTTTCCAACAAAAGGGCGCGGGGGTCTGCAAGCAGGGGGACCATGCCTCTTTGCAGCACAGCCATCGCCTCATCGACATCACTGCAGCGCTTGGCTATGACGCCCTCCACCTTGGCAGCTCCACCGAACATAGCCTGTGCAAAGCTGACAGTGGTACGGATAACTGTTGGCTTCTCTGTCTCAAGCACGACCACAGGCACCCCTGCCCGTAGAAGGCGCATGATGACCCCTGTAGCCAAATCTCCTCCACCACGTACCACAACAAGGTTTTTCGCAAAGTCGCGAAGGGCCCTACCTGTTCGTCCGTTCCTCTCCTTCATGATCTGGGCAAGGGTGCTCAAGGCTATCTCGGTGGGGGTCTCTGTTCCGATATCAAGCCCTATGGGACAGAATATCCTCCCCCTCTGAGCCGTAGGTACGCAGCCGCGCCCAAAGAGCATCTGTGCCTTCAGCCTAGAGCCCAGGATGCCAATGTAGGGGGTAGGGCTGCCAAGCAGGTACTCCAAGGCATCCTGGGCAAAGGTATGCGAGGCAACCACAGTATAGGTGAACCTGTTGATGCTGGCCTCACGTAGTCCCTCGCTGATGGTAGGTGCCACTACAATATCCTTGGCAAAGGGGAAAAGTTCGTCTGTGGCATATTCGGCCCGTGTCTCCACCACTTGGAACCCATATCCCAAGCTATGGGCCAGGTTGGCGATCGCTTGGTTGACATGCCCGCCTCCAATGAGCAGGAGGTTGGTGAGGGGGACGGGGAGGGTGAGGAAATATTCGCTTCCGGAAATCTCTATGCGCCTGTCAGATCCTTCCTCGAGGCTCTTTTTTGCATGGGATAAAAGTTGTGCATCCCTTGTGCCAAGGCTCTGATGGGTGGAGGAGAGCAAAAATCGTGAACTCTTTGGCCCAAGGCTGAAGCCGAAGACAAAGGGGATGCTCCTCGCTTCCCACTGTCTGGCAACAGTGAAGAAGGGCTCCTTTTCCCTGTTTCCCACTACTTGGATAAACAAGGAGACCTCTCCTGCCCCTTTCTTTGCTTCCTGGTCAACAGTGAAGCTGACCAAAAAGTCCTCACTTCCTCCCATGATGGCCTCTCTTGCCTCTTCGATGGCAAAAGCCTCCAGTTCTCCTCCTCCTATGGTAGATGTGATGGCGCCTGTCTCCTCCACAAGCATGCTCCCCTGGTTCCTTGAAGCCGAGCCGGTGGTATTGAGGATGGTGACGAGGGCGAATGGGGAGGAGGCCTCTTCAAGCTCACCTGCTCGGCAAAACAGTGGTTTGTTCATGATGGGTTCCTATAGATGAGCTGGTTTGTCCGTATGTCGCCAAACCATATCGGGTGAGAAAGCGAAACAGAGCGGGCGAGGCTCCTGTACCTATCGGTCTGCTCGTGCCTGCCCTGGTTGCACAGCACAAGAGTTTTCCCTTGCACCCGTTTCAGGATGCCATCCTTGTGTTCCAACAGCTTCCTGTAGGTAGCAAGGGTGATTGTTTTTTCTGAAAACTCATGGGGATAGAGCCCTGATCCAAGGCAGTTCTCTCCAAAGGGTTTCCCTATAAGGTTGAGGGCAACCATGGCTATGGTGCCTGAGACAAACGGGGGGATTACAGGGTCACGATCCTCGTGAAGCTTGAGGCCTTTGCTCATCGCACCATCAGCTTCAAGAAGGACGACATCATAGCGGTCAACCAAACGCTCCAGACTCTCCAGGGGAGGAGCTACAGCCTTGTGCTTCTCATGGGCATAGAAGACACGCTCCCCTTTGGAGGGGTGGTACGAGAGGGCTCTATCATCAAGGAAATAGGTGTCGCACCCATACTCACGGTCCTTGGGAAGCAAAAGCTTGGTGGTTGTGGATATGAGCACCCGCTTACCCCTCGTTGCATAGTGTTTGGCAAGCGTAACCATAGCTGTGGTCTTGCCCCCGCTGCCGCTTAGTGCGATACAGCGATGGGAATCTGAGAAGTATAGCGCAAGCTCATCCAATAGATATTCCATAAGATAATGGTATCACCTCTATATTTGGCTTGCAAGAAGGATTTCTTATATATCTATGCAAATTGAGATGGAGGTGTACCATGAAAGGTATGAATACAAGAAACACAAAAGAGTTTGTAGGAGTTGACCTGGTAGGCAACCGGTATGTGATGTGTATCATACGCTCAGACAAGAGCAATCCACGCTACAGCAGCGGACGCAATGATACTGAAGGCGGACAGTTGAAGTTCCTGAGAAACCTACCACCCGAGAGTGAAGTGCTAATGCCCGATTCACCTTTGGCCATCCGTGCCCTCCTGCTTCTGGGAGAGGAGCGGGTGCATATTGCCTCTATGGGCAGCCTATGGTCCGCTTGGGAACGGGCAGGGGTGAAGCGAGGCAATCCCATGGCAAGGTTTACTGCCATATATCTGGTCGAAGAGAGCCTGCCTCCGTTGAAGCTGACAAAACAGCAGCTCTTGCAGATTCATGCGGACCATGCCCTGGAGTTGGAGCAGATCAAGCGCATCGGCTCTGATGCCTCACGCATAGCTCTGGCTGTGCTCAACGGAGAGGCCACCAGCCGGGATTTTGACCTAGCGGTCCGTAACGAGTATCAAAGCGGAATAAAGCCTGCAAGCGGTGTGATAGAGGAGAGAGAGACCCCTCGATATGATGAGGATGACAACTCTTTCCTAGCGCAGCTCTACAGGTCTTTGGAGAAGATCGAATAGCAAGGAAAACAAAAGGCGATAGGGACGAATATGAGGAAGGGACGCCCAAGCGTCCCTTCCCCATGC
>CAYMRN010000181.1:0-4290 GCA_964392855.1 uncultured Sphaerochaeta sp. | reverse complement strand
GCCCCTGGCACCTGCGAGGTAGCTGGTCTTTAGGTCCAGAGCCTTGGCATAGGCCAAGAATGCACCCTTGAGACTCTTGATGGTTGCCTCGTCAGCCTGGTTGGCTTCGATGTCATTGGCGAAGACTGCATTGAGCGCTACGTTGATGAAGTGGTCCCCATAGGTCCATTTCTCAGCACCCATGACAGCAAAGACGCCGTTGAGCTTCTCACTGAGCTTGCCCTTCTTTGCAGCAAGCTTGTGGGTGTTGCCATTGAGCTTCACTTCCATCGCCCTAGGATAGGCGATCCAGGCATCGATGGCTTTCACCAGGGCTTCCCACTCTTCATAGGAAGCGGCCTTGATATCTGCAAGCACAGCATCGACTGGGATGGGATTGAAAATCTCAGAAAGCATGTCGCGGTCTACGATAAAGCCATAGCCTTCAACGTTGTAAGGGATTCCGTAGCTGGTCGATCCGTCACTGGTCAGGCGAAGGCCCAGAGGGATATCGGAGGCCATCTTGCCAAAGTTACCGCCTGTGACGGTGTTGAGGTCAAGGGCAAACCCACCCTGGCTCCACTCTGCAAGCTCCTTGATTCCTTGGATGGAGAAGATGGAGGGCATTTGGCGACTGTTCATCTCAGAGCGTAGGGTTTCCATATGGTCCTGTCCGCTACCGATTGAGAAGTTCTTTACCCTGACTCCAGTCTCAGCTTCATATGCTGCGCACATTGCTGCAAACTGGGCGGCGTTCTCTCCCTTTGAGTTGTAAACGTAGATGTCGTAGCCCTTGTCGGCTTCTCCAGATCCCTGTGCAAACAGGGTCGCTGAGAAGGCCAGAAGGATTACAAGAAGAACGATTAGACTTTTTTTCATAGTTCTCTCCTTATGCTTTAGTAAAGCTGTGAACATTTTTATACCTGCTCCGGTTTTCCTTGATGGTTGCCCTTGCTTGGTATATACTAATACTAAACCGGTTTTCTAAACCAGTCAACCTTTATTTTCATGTATACAATTTGATTGCTTTGTATCTTTTATTTGCTTAAATATACTAGGTTTACCTTTGGAGGCAGTGATGAATGTGAATTGGAGCGATCAGGTGGATAGTTCGGTATCCCAGACCTATGTGGATCCCCTCTATCCCAAGCGAGGGGAGGTGGTCAGGATTAGTATCCAGGTGGGCTCTGGCAGCCCGATCTCATCAGTCAGGTTCTTTGCCTTTCACCATGGGAACGAACACCCCCAAGAGACGACGAGGGAAAAGAGGGGCAAGCGGGTGCTCTATACAGCCACACTCCCTATGCCTGATGAGACCCTATACTGGTATTTTGTCCTCTTTGCCAGTGACCGGGCCTACTACTATTCAAACAAAGGGGTTACAGCCAGCCCCCCATCGCTATATGACAGCTTCTCCTTGAAGCCTGACCTTCTTCCTGTCTTTTGGGTAGGCTCGTCAACCTGTTACCAGATCTTCCCTGACAGGTTCAAGCAAGGTGATCGGGGTGTAGGGGCCAAGGATGGAGAGTACTCCTTTGATGGGGGGACCGTCCGGACTAGGGATTTTTCTGAAAAACCCCTCTCCTTCGATGAGGGAAGGTGCCTGGACTTCTTCAATGGGGACCTCAAGGGCATCGAGGACTCCATCCCACACTTCAAGGCCCTAGGGGTAAATGTCCTCTATCTCAACCCTATTGGGGTATCCAGGACAACCCACCGCTATGACTGTTGTGACTTCTTTCATGTCGATGAGAAGCTCGGAGGGGATGAGGCCTTCGCATCCCTTTGTGCAAGGCTCCATGAAGAGGGGATACGCATTGTTGTGGATATCTCCATCAACCATACAGGCATAGAGCATCCATGGCTGCAGCGGGCACAGGAGGATAGGGATAGCGATGAGGCCTCCTTCTACTATTTCAATGAGGATGGTTCTGTCGCCTGTTGGGAGGATGTCCCGACCCTTCCCCAGCTGAACTACAACAGCTCTCGCCTGCGTGAGATCATCTATAGGGATGAGGGCTCTGCCCTGCTTAAATTCCTGAAAAACCCCTATCTGCAGGACGGATGGCGCCTCGATGTCGCAACCGTCCTGGGACGAAGGGGTGAGGACCAGATGTGCGAGGAGCTCTGGAGGGAGGTGCGCACTTCGGTGAAAGCTGCAAATGACCAGGCATATCTGGTTGGTGAGGGGTGGGCGGACGCAGCCCCTTTCCTGCAAGGTGACATGTGGGACGGTACGATGAACTACTTGGGATGCAGCAGGCCTCTGCGCTCATGGAGGGGTGAGACAGACCGTTTCCTTACCGATGGGTGGGGCCACGATCCCAAGCCGACCAGGGCGTATACTGGCCTTGAGCTTGCCCAGGCCCTGGAAAGCCAGCTTTTGAGCCTTCCATCCCAAATGCATCCGATGCAGATGAATCTGATCGACAGCCATGACACTACGCGCCTGCATGCAACGCCCAACGGCTTTGACTTTGCCATATACAGCGGGGCAGTGATGCTGATGTATCTGCTGCCTGGCATGCCTAACCTCTACTATGGTGATGAGGTGGGTCTTGAGGGACCCTATGGCAGTGTGGAGGATGCTCGCTATCCCATGCAGTGGGACAGCGAGAAATGGGATACCCGCTTCTATGAGCTGTATAGGGGTATGGGGCAGGTGCGCAACCGCTATGCACAGATGCTCCACAGCTCTGCCCATAGGATTGTCCATGCAGATGAGGAGAGTCTGGTCTTTGCCCGGTATGATGGCAAAGTCGCCCTTTTGTGTGTGCTCAACAAACACGATGAGCCTACAGAGCTCACCATATCCAATGCAGTTCTGCAGGTGACTGAGTTTGTTGGGGACAAACAGGGTGAAATCAGTACAACAGGTGAGAGCATTATCCTTGCCCTTGATGCAAAGGAGCAGTGCATCGTGGAGTGCAGGCGCTAAGATAGCACAGGTTTTCCTTGGTTTGGGAGGGGAAAAGGCAATCCTGCAACAAAATCAGAGATTCTTGTTGCAGGATTCTTGCACAAATGAACGTAAACGTGCAGTATGAGTTGTCATAACCTAAAAGGAGACCTTCTAGTATGGCATATTATTTTGATGAACCTTCACGTACGTTCAGTGAGTACCTTCTGGTGCCCGGATACTCTGACGAACACGCTATCCCCTCCAAAGTCAGCTTGCGAACTCCCTTGGTAAAGTTTTCCAAAGGGGAGGAACCCTCCCTTTCCCTCAATATACCCCTGGTCAGCGCCATCATGCAGTCGGTCAGCGGAGAATCCATGGCACGCGCCCTTGCCCGTGAAGGGGGGATCAGCTTTATCTACTGCTCGCAAAGCATTGAGCAGGAGTGTGCGATGGTAGCGAGGGTAAAAGCCTTCAAGGCAGGCTTTGTTCCCAGTGACTCCAACCTCCGCTCAGACCAGACACTGGAGGACCTCATAGCGCTGAAGAAGAAGTTCGGACACAATACCATAGCCGTCACCTCCGACGGAACAGCCCATGGGGTTTTGCAGGGAGTCGTCTCAAGCCGGGACTGGCGACCCAGCAGGATGGCCATGGATACCCCCGTCTCATCCTTCATGACCCCGTTCTCCCGTCTTATCTATGCGAGGGAGGGTGTTACCCTCAGCGAAGCCAATGACATCCTCTGGGAACACAAGCTTAACTCCCTTCCCATAGTGGATGAGGAGGGCCGTCTCAGTTCCTTTGTCTTTCGCAAGGACTACGATAGCCATAAGGAACACCCTGATGAGGTATTGGATAGCAGGAAACGCTACCTGGTAGGGGCGGGGATCAATACACGCGACTACCAACAGCGCATACCAGCCCTGTTGTCCAGTGGTGCTGATGTGCTCTGCATCGACTCCTCCGAAGGGTTTACCGAGTGGCAGAGAAAGACCTTGCAGTGGGTGCGCAAGGAGTATGGCGATACGGTGAAGGTCGGAGCAGGCAATGTCGTTGATAGGGATGGCTTTCTCTTTCTTGCCGAAAGCGGGGCCGACTTCATCAAGGTGGGCATCGGTGGCGGATCGATCTGCATCACGCGTGAGACCAAGGGTATCGGACGCGGGCAGGCGACAAGCGTCATTGAGGTTGCCAAGGCAAGGGACGAGTATTATGAAAAGACCGGCACCTACATCCCCATCTGTTCTGATGGAGGGATAGTCCATGACTACCATATGACCCTAGCCCTTGCCATGGGTGCGGACTTCCTTATGCTGGGCCGCTATTTTGCCCGTTTTGACGAAAGTCCCACGGAAAAGGTAAACGTAAAGGGGTCCTACATGAAGGAGTACTGGGGTGAAGGTTCGGCA
>CAYMRN010000180.1:0-4295 GCA_964392855.1 uncultured Sphaerochaeta sp. | reverse complement strand
TTGCAGTAAGAGGAACTTTTACCAAATCCTTGTCTAAAACATCAAGTAAAATCATGTACTGCTCCTTACGCTTCAAACTCAAGCCAGATATCGTCATCGTCACGAACCACCAAAACAGGGCAAGGTGACGTACGCATCATCCTATCAGTCTCACTGGAAAGCTCTTCCCTCCTTGAACGGATATCAGTGATACCCCCAAGGACCAGAAGATCGGCTTTTTGCTCCTTCAGCAGCTGCCGCATCACCACATGGATGGTCCCTTCCAACTTGACCGTTTCAATTTCCAACATCTTCGTTGCCGCCAACTTGGCGACGTGTCGCAAATATCTGTCCGCATCGGCTTGCAGGTCACGCTGGTACTCATCACGCTCTATCGCAACAAAGATACCTGCCTTAACCAGATCGCTGAGAGCCTTCGTGTTCACCACATAGACTGCAGTAAGCTTGGCTCCGTGTTCGACAGCCAACTTGATGCCATACATAGCAGCGGTCATAGAACTCTCAGATCCGTCCAGATACACTACGATATCCTTAAACGGGACTCCCATGCGAACCTCCTTTGTCCATCGTATCATTAACTACGACTGCAGTCATCCTGTTTTGGTCAGGATCAATGGCAATTTGTGCCTGTTCCATCCTGTCCTTGACCACTTTGAGCAGGATGAAGTTCTCCCTCTCCTGCTCTTCGATGCGTCCTTGCATCCAAGCAATAGTCTCCTGGTTATCAGGTATCACAATCTTTTCCAGGGCATTCACCTTGCGGATGGTCTTTTTCACCTCACGCGCAAGGCGCATGATGGAGACCTTGAGCTCCGCCAGGCGCCCCATCAGGCTCAAGGTGGTACGATACCTATCGATCGACAGTTCTGCAAGGATACTTGTTCCCTCGCTACTGAAATAGGGGCTGTTGTCAGTGAAGGTGGTCTCAACCTTAGGTAGGGTCACACCCATAACCCGCCGCTTTCCCAAATCAATGGAGTAGTCTATGTTGACAGCACCACTGAGATTGCCCACCCTAAGTCGTCCCATCTTCATGATGGCATCGCTTAGGGAAGCCTCAGCCTCCTTGAGTGACTGAACAACCCTGCTCTCGTAGTCAACAGCCTGGTCAACCAGAGTCAGAAGCTCGGCTACAAGGATCGAACGCTTCTGGTCCAGCAGCTCAAACCCCAATTGGGCAAACTTCAGGTCGTCAGCTAACTTGAGCAAGTTGCTCCGTGTAGGAGCAAGAGTGGTTTTCACGCTTCCTCCTATTTGCCGTAGTGCTCGGCTATCTCCTCATCGCTGAGACGCCGCAACTCCTCTGCAGGAAGTATGCTCAGCGCCTCCCATCCGATGTCTAGAGTCTGTTCAATGCTTCGGTCTTCGGTAAAGCTCTGATTGACGAACTTGTGCTCAAAGAAATGGCCGAATTCCAGATACTGCTGGTCAAGGGTCGTAAGCTCCTCTTCCCCAATGACTGAGGCGAGGTTCTGCACATCCTTCACATGGCTGTAGGAGGCAAAGAGCTGATTTGCCAGATGGGGATGGTCTGCCCTTGTCATCCCCTCTCCGATGCCGTCCTTCATGAGACGGGAGAGTGAAGGCAAGCAGTTGATGGGCGGATAGATCCCTCGGGCCTGCATTGACCGGTCAAACACTATCTGCCCTTCAGTGATGTATCCTGTAAGGTCTGGGACCGGATGGCTGATGTCATCGTTGGGCATCGTGAGGATGGGCAGCTGGGTGATGGATCCACCTCTTCCAGTTATCTTGCCCGAGCGTTCGTACAGCTCAGCAAGGTTGGAATAGAGATACCCCGGATATCCTTTCCTGGAAGGGATCTCTCCGCGCATCGTCCCTATCTCGCGTAGGGCCTCACAGTAGTTGGTCATGTCGGTCATAATGACCAGGACCTGCTTGCCCTTGTCAAAGGCAAGGTGTTCGGCAAGTGTCAGTGCGGTCTTGGGCGTAATGGTCCTCTCAATGGAGGGATCATCGGCAAGGGAGAGGAAGAGTGCAACATTGTCCAGCACCCCGGACTCTTCAAAGCTGTCGATAAAATACTTGGCTACGTCATGCTTGATGCCCATTGCCGCAAAGACTATGCAGAAATCACCGCTGCTTCCCCGCACCTTTGCCTGGCGTGCTATCTGGGCAGCCAGCTTGTTGTGATCAAGGCCGTTTCCACTGAAAATGGGGACCTTCTGACCCTGGATCAGGGTCGTCATCCCATCGATGACAGAGATTCCTGTCTGGATAAAGTCACGGGGATACTCACGAGCTGTGGGGTTGATGGGCTGGCCATTCACATCCTTTTCAACCGCGCCTTGAGGTGTGGTCGAGCCGTCACGGCTTTTTCCAAGCCCGTCCATGACACGACCCAACATGTGTTCTGATACGGGAAGCGTCAACGGCTCACCCATGAAACGCATTCCTGTCCCTGGAAGGGTAAGCCCTTCGGTCCCTTCAAATACCTGCACCACTACAGCTTCATCGCTGGTCTCCAGCACCTGTCCGGAGCGATGAGTCCCATCAGGGGCGGTAATCTCAACAAGCTCCCCATATCCCACCGGGTGGGTGTTTCGCATATATACCAAAGGCCCGTCAATGCGAGATGTTCCACGGTACTCACGCCCTGACAACAGGTGACGGTCGGTATGCAGCAGCAAAGCCTCTTCTTTAGTCCTCATAGATTCCCCCAAGCTGGTCGACAGAGCGCTCAAGGCGCAACTGTAACTTGTCAAAAGCAGCCAAGTCTTCATTTTCAATGGTAAGTCGCATCCTTGCAATCTCTTGGATCACTTTCAGGCGGCGTATCTTGACCATAGGCACTCCCTTGGCAATGGCATCAGAACCTCTCTGGTAGTATTCCAAGATGATATCGAGCATCCTGACCTGCTTGCCAACGGCACAGAAGCGATCGATCTCGCTAAAGGCGTCCTGCTGGAGAAAAGCAGTCTTGAACAGGGAACAGACCTCAAGGATAAAGTTTTGGCTATCCGGAAGCGCATCAGGACCGACCAGCTTGACGATCTGCTGCAGGCGCACTTCCTTTTGCAGGAGCTCCATGATTCGCTGGCGGTTGGTCTGCCAAGTTCCCTCACTATGCTGGCTCCACCACGGCTGCACCTCACTGAGGTACTCGGAGTATGAGTCTATCCAGCTGATCGCAGGGTAGTGGCGACTGCTTGCCAGGCCACGGTCCAAGCCCCAGAAACAACGGACAAACCGTTTTGTATGCTGGGTAACCGGTTCGGAGAAGTCACCTCCGGGAGGGCTGACAGCCCCAATGATGGACACAGACCCCGTGTCGCCGGAAAGGCACTGCATCAAGCCCGCACGTTCATAGAACTGGGCGATTCTTGTAGGGAGATAGGCTGGGAAGCCCTCTTCTGCCGGCATCTCCTCCATTCGTCCGCTCAGCTCCCTGAGCGCTTCAGCCCAGCGGCTGGTAGAGTCGGCCATAATGGCAACATGATAGCCCTGGTCACGATAGTATTCAGCCATGGTGATGCCAGTATAGATACTTGCCTCACGAGCCGAAACAGGCATATTGGAAGTATTTGCGATCAAGAGGGTGCGTTCCATCAGCGACTGGCCCGTACGGGGGTCGATGAGCAGGGGAAACTCCCTGAGCACGTCAGTCATTTCGTTACCACGCTCGCCACATCCGATATATACGATGATATCGGCATCACACCACTGGGCGATGGAGTGTTGGGTCATGGTCTTTCCTGTACCAAATCCACCAGGAATTGCTACAGTACCACCCTTGGCTACGGGAAAAAGCGTATCAATGACCCTCATTCCGGTGATCAGAGGCTGTTGTAGGGGGAGACGGTCATGCACAGGGCGGGGGACCCTAATCGGCCAGCGTTGGGTCATCGTAAGTTTTTCCTCCTTACCGTCAGGAAGAACCACTGTAGCAATGACATCCTCGACCGTGTAGGAACCTTCTCCCACTATATTTGCTACAACGCATTCAGCTATGGACGGCGGGACCATGATCTTATGCACGACCCTTTCTGTTTCAACTACCTCACCGATGGTCATACCACGGGTCAGTGAAGAACCAACCTCCACAGTAGGGACAAAGAGCCATTGTTTGTCGTGGTCCAGGGCTGGGAATGTGACTCCCCGGGCGATGTAGGCTCCAGAGACTTCCATCAGTTTCTCCAACGGACGCTGGATCCCATCATAAATGGTACCTATCAGCCCAGGCCCCAGCTCCACACTGAGACTCATGCCACTTCCATAGACATTGTCACCAGGGCAGATTCCAGTGGCATCCTCATAGACCTGTACTGTAGCCA
>CAYMRN010000179.1:0-4304 GCA_964392855.1 uncultured Sphaerochaeta sp. | reverse complement strand
GGGGTCGACCTTGAGATGCCCGGCCCTAGGTGGTTCACCCCTGACAAAGTAAGAAAAGCCCTGACAGAGGGTTCAGTCCCAAAGGAAACCATCGATGCAAAGCTTTTGCACCTCTTTACAGCCTATGAAAGGAGTGGACTCTTCTCCAGGCCACTTATCGATCCTACAGTCGAGATAGGAAGCCGTGCCCATCGAGAGGTTGCCCTCTCTGTTGCCAAGGAGTCGGTGGTGCTTCTCAAAAATGAAGGCCAGCTCCTTCCCTTGCAGAAGCGTCCTGGGATGGTCATCTGCGTCGGAGGGGCAAATGCTTACAAAGTTGCAGCAGGAGGAGGGTCTTCACATATCATACCAACAGAGAAGGCCGATACCTTTGCCGATGCAATGCTGAAGGAAGAGGGCGTGGAAGTGGTTCTTCTTCCTGCCTCTTGGCAGAAGAAGAGACACTACCGCAACAAGGTGGCATCTTCTGATGCAATGATCATGGTCACGGGCTTTGACCATATCCTTGAAAGCGAGGCGTATGATAAGCCTTGGGCCCTTCCCAAGGGTGAGGTCGCCGAAATACGGATGGCAAGCCAGCTGAACAAAAGATGCATCGTGGTGGTGCAAAGCGGAGGGGCTGTGCACCTCACTCCCTTCATTGATTCGGTACCTTCACTTCTGTATGCGTTCTTCTTGGGCTCCAGCACAGCCGAAGCCCTTACTGACCTCATCTTTGGCCGGGAGAGCCCCTCAGGTAAGTTGCCCTTTACCATTGCCTGCGAACTCTCTGATTACAGTTCGATGAAGAACTATCCCAAAGGGTACACCAAGACCTCCCTGAAGCAGATCAGGGGAGGGCAGGGGGATCCTGCCAAGCGATTTGTCCAGGACCTTGAGTATCGCGAAGCACTGATGGTTGGATACCGACAGTTCGATACCGATAGGCAGGAGGTCCTCTACCCATTTGGTCATGGGCTCTCCTATACCACTTTCACCTATTCGGACATCAAGATACATCCAAAGGAAGAGGGTAGGGTTTCAGTCTCCTGCACCATTGAAAACAGTGGCAAGCGCGAAGGGATGGCAACCGTCCAACTCTATGTGCATGAGCTGAGCCCCGCTTTCTTTGGTCCTGACCAGGAACTGAAGGGGTTTGCCAAAGTAAGGCTGGCGCCTAGACAGAAGGCACTTATACAATTTGAGCTTTCTGAGGATTCCTTCAGCCACTATAGGCTTGATGCATGGAAGTTTATCCCAGGTGAAGGACCGTTTGAGATAAGGGTAGGGGAGAGCAGCCGAGATATTCGCCTTCGCATCTTTGTCGAACCCGATTTAAGGTGAAACGAAACGAGATGAAAAAGGGGAAGCCTTGCAAGACTTCCCCTCTGATGAGTCCGGCGCGATTCGAACGCGCGACCTTCTCCTCCGGAGGGAGACGCTCTATCCAACTGAGCTACGGGCCCAGAAAACTGCTTTATCGTAAGTGTTTGCTGTGCATGATGTCAAGGCCAGAGGGTGCACTATCCTATGACACGAGGTGTATTCCTTGTATAGTGTTATATTGAAACAATATAAAGTATTAGTATTACTTATTTTATTTCTTTGTTGCAAACCACAATCTTTACTCTTGACACTTGTTTTGTTGCTGATTACACTACTGCCAGATAGTCTATACTATCTTGAAGGAGTTGACATGAAAAGAAAAAGCTTACTAGTGACAACCCTCTTGCTGATGCTTGGGGTAAGCGTTCTGTTTGCATACCCTCTTTCCTTTACCACGATGCAATTGCAAGGGCATATGCCTGTAACTGAAATATTTAGGGTCGAACAGTCTGATGAGGCGTTGAACTTCAATTTGGCTGATAGCAGAAATTCCACCGTCCGTGTTGGGTCCTATTCCATAACCTCCAATGATGTTACCTCGCAATTCCATCTTTTCATCAACCCTGGTGAAGATGGAAAGCAAGGACAGTTTGCCTTTACCCTGGACCCGGGCTTTCCTTTGGAGCCTGGGCAGAAGAGTACGCTTCCAATCTCAGTACGGGTGGTAAGCAACACCCCAGGTGCAATAAGCGTCTTTGGCAATGAAAAGGTGGACAAGAGCCTGGGCGTGCGGGGTGTCTATACAGGCAACGACGACATTCTCTTTGAAAGTGGAGACATCCTTGCAGATATCCCTGACTTTGATCCTAATGTCTTTGCCAGTGGATGGTACTCTGCTGCGATACAGCTGCAAATCCAGGTGATCTAGATAAAATCATCTTGCAGGTAGAGTGCATCGATATCTTGCTCATCGTCCTCAAACTGTCCTTTGAGCAGGTCTTTCAGCCATTGGTTATCTTCCATATCTGTATAACTGGCAAGATCCTCTTCCTGTTGGCTGGGTTCGCCAAGCCAGAAAGAGAGTTGTTCAAGGGCCTGCTTTGAAGTGAAGCACTGTTTATCTTCAAAGGGAAGATCTGCTTCCTGGATTTGCATCAGGTAGAACGGGCACTCGGTGCATGTTGTATGCGCTTTGCAAAACTGTGTCACCTTTGTATACCACTCAAGATTATTCATAATGGTAGCTCCTCTTTGCCCAGCATACCCCAAGCCATCACCTTATGCCAACATTGGTGGCACACTTCATTTGACTTATTCTTTGAAGAAGAGTTACACTGTAAGTACTGAAATAGGTGATGAGGAGTTACATATGAAGAAACCAACACTGGTGGTACTGGCTGCTGGAATGGGAAGCCGATACGGCGGAGTGAAGCAGATCGATGCTGTAGGCAAGAACAATGAGACCCTGCTTGATTTTGGTGTCTATGATGCCAATAAGAGTGGTTTTGGAAAAGTGGTCTTCATTATCCGCAAGGATATCGAGAAGGATTTCCGAGAGCGCCTGTTTGACCGTATCGCAAAGAATATGGATGCTACCTATGTGTTCCAGAGCAAGGACAAATTGCTGACAGAGGAACAGATTCTCCTTTCCAAGGATAGGACCAAGCCCTGGGGGACCGTCCATGCCCTTCTTTGTGCACAGCCCGCTGTGCATGGGCCTTTTGCAGTCATCAATGCTGATGACTACTATGGACGTGAGGCCTTCTCCATTTTGGGGAAACATCTCGGATCCCTAGAGAATGACAGCCGTGAGCATGCTATGGTCGGATATGTGCTTGAGAACACCATGAGCCTCAGTGGGACAGTCTCCCGTGCTATCTGTACGGTCAAGGACAACTATTTGGTAAGCATGCAGGAAAATACCAAGATTGGCTATGTTGGGGACAAGATCATCAGCCACATCGATGGCAAGGATGTGGTCCTGACCGGCAAGGAGTGGGTTTCCATGAACTTCTTCGGCTTCACCCCCATCGCCTTTGAGAGTTTCTCGACCTACTGGGAGGAGTTTATCAAGGACAACGTCACCACAGAGAAAGGTGAAAGTTATCTTCCTAACGGTGCAAGCAACCTCGTGACCAAAGGTGAAGGGAAGATGCGCTTCTACACAACACAGGAGAAGTGGTTCGGCATGACCTACAGTGCAGACCAAGCAATTGTAAAAGAGGAGCTTGCCAATAAGATCATCAAGGGGTACTACCCCGAGAAACTCTGGAAATACTGATCAACGTCGTTTCTTGGGCTTGCTTTGCGTAACATCTGAAAGCCCGGCCCAAGCAGCCTCCTCAATGGGGGAAAACCCCTCACCCAGGACCTTATAGGCCTCCTGGACTACCATGAAAGCCTGCTTGTCCGTTTCATGCACAATGTTGGTGAGACGGGCAAACTTATGATTCTCTATCACTGTCATGATCACCGGCCTATCCAGGCCGGTGTACATGCCTATGCCGCTGAGGATTGTACCCCCGTGGCCAAGTTGTTCTAAGATTTCCTTTTGTATGATCTCCAGCTTCTCGCTTACAATAAAAACTGTCTTGGCCGAACTTGTGCCGAATGAGAGCACAACGCGGTCAATTACTGTAGCTGTAATGTATACGGTTATGGTTGCATAGAGGGCCATCTCGAGTGAGAAGATAAACCCGCTTGCCCCAATGACCAGTGCATCAACTAGAAAGAGGGCAGAGCCCATCGATAGCGGAGTGAATCTTGCTAGGATTTGGGCGACGATATCAGTTCCCCCTGTATTGGCCCCACTACGCATCACCAGCCCGACTCCTATGCCCATCACAACTCCTCCAAATATGGCGGAAAGCAGTACTGAAAGCACATTGTCATAGGAGAGCAATCCCCCGTAGCCCAGGTACCGGTTCAGAAGCGAGGTGAACAGTGACAGGAAGATTGTCCCTGCCAAGGACCTTATTCCGTACTCCTTGCAAAATATG
>CAYMRN010000178.1:0-4311 GCA_964392855.1 uncultured Sphaerochaeta sp. | reverse complement strand
GGTTCCCCCTTGGTGGTTCTTGGTTTAAGACCAGCATACCCCCTGAATTTTCCGATTGGATTACACGGGGTGATCAAAACCTCAATTCTGGCAATAGAGTTTGACATGTGGTAGAACCTATGAGATAATACAACCGATGGATTAATTGGGGCTCCTGTTCCTTTCCGTATGATCATCCTTGTTGCTCATAGCACCAATTCTAGTTCTTGCCTAATTCTCTTTTCGGAGGAGCATATAGTGGGCATTGCTTTCGATCTCGATGGAACCCTTGTTGATAGCACCCCTGACCTCCTTGCAGCCATAAATGCTGTATTGCTCAAGCACAACCTTCCTCCCAGTGATGAAAGAGAGAACCTCCTGTATGCAGGAGGAGGTCTTGAAGCGATGTTTGCCCGTACCCTTGAAAAAAGGATTTCTCCAGGTGAAAAGAAAGAACAACTCTTATCTGAGATGCTTTCTCTATACAGTGCCGAGCCTGCCAAGCGCACCTTGCCCTTTGCTGGGATACCTGCTTTGCTTGAAGCGATACAAGCGCAAGGCGTACCTATGTGTGTCATCTCAAATAAGCTTGTTGCCCTGACAGCAAAAATCCTCAGCATACACTTCCCATCAATTACCTTTTCCAAGATATATGGGATCGATTCAGGCTTTGCACCCAAACCAGACCAAGGCTCCCTTTTGGATTTCAAAGCCTCCCTTAGCAGTGGTGAAGAGCTCATCTATGTCGGTGATACCGAGATAGACTACAAAACCGCTAGTGGGGTTGCTGATAGGATATACTTGGGCACCTGGGGGTATAGGGGCCTTGAAGCTCTTCTGGAACATGGTATTGAGGAGCAACTGTTAGTAAGCGATGCAGCGCAGCTTGCCTGCGCATTGGATATCGAATTTCGTAACACAAAAGGAGAAACTGTATGAAGAAACTACTGACTATCCTGTTGGTACTGGTGATGGTCGGCACTCTATTTGCTGCCGGAACCAAAGAAGCAGCTACTGCCGACAAGGAAATTGTCCTTGAGTGGTGGACATGGGACCCAGACATGGTCGAACAGAATAAGATCATCATGGCTGCATTTGAAGCTGAAAACCCTGGGGTAAAGATCAACAACACCATGGTAGGCACCGCAGAATATTGGACCAAAATCCGTATCCAGGCAAACCAGAACAAGCTCCCTGATGTCTTTACTATGAGCTCGGGCTATCTTGAGGAGTGGGCAAAAGCCGGCCTGTTGTACAACCTTGATGAATTCATTGAAAAGGACGACACCTTCGATGTCTTCTACAAGTCCATCTTTGATACAAACAAGGCAACCAGCGGCACTGATAGCTACTATGCCATTCCATTCGCCCTTGTCACCACAGTCCTCTACTACAACAAGGATGCCTTTGATGCTGCAGGCTTGGCATATCCTACCAACAAGTGGACCTGGGACGAGTTCAGAAGTGCTGCCAAAAAGCTAACCATCGACAAAAACAACGATGGGAAGATCGACCAGTGGGGATTCTGGTTCTATGGCCGATATGCCCATATCGAACCTTGGGTATTTGCTAACAACGGCTATCTGGTTGACAGCAAGACCATGCGCTTCGCCCCTAATAAGAATGCCATGGATGCTATCAAGATGCTCACCGATCTTGTGCTCGTAGACAAGGTCGCCCCCGCCCAAAGGGATATGACCTCCTTCAAGCAGCAGGATGTCTTCCCTCAGGGAGTTGCAGCAATGTGGGTTGACGGTTCCTGGTTTGTCGATATCTTCAGAAAGAACCTTGGCGATGATATGCGATGGGGTATGGTTGAAGTTCCTGTCGGTCCCAACGGATCCAGGGACATGACCTATGGTTGGCCCGATAGTTACGCTATTGCCCCCAACACAAAGCATCCTGAAATGGCCTGGAAATTTGCACGTTATGTTGCCGGTGAAGGTCTCGACCTTGATGTCTACATGGCTGGAAAGATTCCCTCTGCAAAGAGACTTGCAGAAGATCCCCTGTTTGCTGATCCAAGCAAACAACCGGGTGAGGATATGAATCTTCTCATCAAGCAGGCCTCTGGCCCGATGAAGAACTCCTACACCATGGGGTGGAGTGAATGGAGAGGGTACGGTGGGTCTGAAACCCTCGGCCTCAATGGTACCATTGATGCTATCGTCAACGGACACTCCAGCTTTGAGGAAGCCTTTAGTAAAGGCACAAAGAATATCAACGCTATTCTCGCCCGTTTCTACAAATAAGGTTTGAATACTTTTCTGGTGCCCATTCCAAAGGTATGGGCACCAACCTTGAAAAGGAATGAAAAATGGCTGATGTATCATACAAATGGCATGGGAAACTGACTCCATGGCTATTCATCTTACCCACAGTGATCGGACTATTGGTGTTTCGCCTGATCCCGATAGTCTCCTCCTTTTACTTGAGTTTCACCGATTGGAGCCTACTGGGTGCTCCCGTTTTCCTGAAGCTTGGAAACTATACAGAACTGTTTGGCAGTAGGGAGTTCCTTTCCATTATCTTGAACACCTTCCAGTTCTCATTCATATATGTCGCGGGCTCGATTGTCCTTGGATTGGCCTTAGCTGTCCTCATTAATGTGCAGCTCAAGGGGATCAGCTTCTTTCGTGCAGCGATCTACCTTCCTGTCGTAACCTCAGCTGTTGCAGTAGGTATTGTGTGGAACTGGATGCTTGGTCCGACCTACGGGGTGATAAACAATATGATAGCGGCTGTAGGGCTTACCCCTCCTTACTGGCTAGGGGATATGAAGCTCTCACTGAACACTGTGGCATTCGTACAGGTTTGGAAAATGTCAGGGTACTATATGATCATATTCCTTGCAGGGTTGCAGAACATCCCCTCTGACACCTTAGAAGCAGCAAGGGTCGATGGGGCAAATCCTGCCCAGAGCTTTTTTAGGGTTACTCTTCCCATGCTGATGCCCACGGTTTTCTTTGTCCTTACCATAGCGATCATCGACTCCTTCAAGAACTTTGAGTTGATCTATGCCATGACCAAGGGAGGGCCGGGCAACTCCAGCAACACCCTTGTCTATGATGTCTATCTCAATGCCTTTGTCTACTACAGGGTAGGCTTCGCTTCTGCCATTGCATATATCTTACTGGTCTTTGTAGGACTTCTTACCATTGGGAACCTATACATACGAAAGCACTATGCCCAGCCATTGGATTAGGGGAGGAGAACCGTGAAAAAGAATCAATTCAAAGCCATTAGGTATCTTCTGATCACCCTTGTCACCATAGTCTATATCTTCCCCTTCCTGTGGATGGTATCAAACTCATTCATGTCGGATAAGAATATTTTCTCTGTTCCTCCCAAGTTCATACCTGACATGATGTTTACCGACCAGATGTTTCATAACTATCAGGATGTCTTCACCAAATACAACTTTGGCCGATACACCCTCAACAGCCTATGGGTCTACTTCTTGGCAGCTTTCGGACAGATACTGGTCTGTTCCCTTGCCGGGTTCGCCCTGGCAAAGATGAAATTCAGAGGAAGGGGGGTGATATTCAGCCTACTCTTGGTTACCCTCATGATCCCGGTACAGGTGACGATCATCCCGGAGTATTATCTGTTTATGAAGCTGAACTGGATGAATACCTATCTGCCGCTTATAGTCCCGTCCTTCCTTGCAGGAGCCTTCGGAACCTTCATGCTGAAGGAGTTCTTCAACCAGGTGCCTTCGCCCCTGTTTGATGCAGGTATCATCGATGGGGTCTCCTCCTATCAGATGTTCAGGCTGATCTATCTGCCTCAGGCGAGCGGACCCATTGCCACACTGTTCATCATCGCCTTCATGAACAACTGGAATGACCTGTTACGCCCGATGCTGTATCTATCCGATAGGAAGCTCTATACGGTGACGGTGGCCCTTTCCCAGTTCCAGAACCAGTATGACGTAAAATGGAACCTGCTGTTGGCAGGCAGCGTACTTTCAGTGCTTCCCCTGCTGACGGTATTTGCCTTTTGTCAGCGATACATCATTCAGAACACTATGAATTCAGGAATTAAAGGATAATATGCGAAATAGAATTGAAACAATGGTCCACGACAGTGGTGAGATACAGAGGTATCAGATAGTAGAAGGGTTTGACTGGAATAAAGTTGATTTCCTATCCCCAGGCTTTGATAAAAAATCCATCAGCGAGATAGCCCGGTTGTACACCATCAACATACTTCCCAAAAACCCCTCTCTCTATGGTCTCATCGCCTTTTTCCATGTTCCGGAAGATATGGATTTTGCTTGTCCGGTGGAACACGAGGGTGGAAGAAGCTTCGGTAAAAACGTAGCTGCTT
>CAYMRN010000177.1:1235-4324 GCA_964392855.1 uncultured Sphaerochaeta sp. | reverse complement strand
AGGTGATTAGCCCCTTGTCCTGACGGTAGGTCTTCGTACCGCTTCCATAGGAGACTCGGGCGCTTTGCACGATGCGTTCATCACTTCCCAGATAGTCTACAAGACGGACAAATCCGTGGTCGAGAACAGGGAATTCCTTATCTAAGATCTCTTCAGCTGCAGGGACAATACAGTGGGCCATGGTCAACTCCTCATATAATTTGCCTAGGTCAGCACCTATTCATCAATGCTGCCCTTTCGCTAGCAATACACTATTGCCATCCATTATGCAAACAACAGGTAGCTATAGCAAGCCCATCCTTGCCAGCAGCACGGCAACCCCGGCTGAGCACGCAGTCTCAGTCCTGAGTATCCTTGCCCCCAGGGAGGCAGGTGTAAAGCCAGATGAGAGGAACAGGGCCCTTTCACGGTCAGTGAAGCCGCGCTCTCCGCCTATTGCCAGCACAGCCGAGGCCGCAGGGACAACATAAGAGGCAAGGGCCCGAGCTTCCATCACATTGTCCAGGACAATCCTTGCAGAAGAACTGTCCAGCATTGCAATGGCGCCCTCTACAGAGGGGGCGAAAGCAACCTCGCTGATCCCTGTCTCCCCGCTTTGCATAGCCCCATCGAGGAGGATCGACCGGTACTCCCCGCTCTTGTAGAGCTTGGCATCGGCATAGGACTTCTCAGAACTCTCTGTTCCAGTAAGGATGATCTTCCCTACCCCCAAGCTGACTGCCTCTCGGAGAATCCGTCTCATGCAGATGGGACGCACCTGGGCTACCAGCAGCGTCACGGGATGCAGTGGTGGTGAGGCTTGCCCAACCTGAAAGCTAAAACAGAGGTTCTCAGCGCTTATGTCGCGGATGGTTGCCACCCCTTTTGCGCCGTTGGTCACCCCAGCAAGGAATTGTCCCCCAACGCCTAGTTTTAGTATTTTCCGTATATGCAATGCGCGGTAATCAGAGAGAGGAAGGCTATTTTCCTCATCCAAATGAGGGAAAAGGATGATATTCATGGTCAAAACTATAGCATGAGGACCTCAAAGAAAGATAGAGTGGGCATATGAACAGAAAAGCTATTTATATTGCAACATCACACGACTGTGCTGCCAACCTGGCAGGAGAGGCGTATCTGATCAAAGAAGATCTGGACCATATCCTCTATTTGTGGGTGAATGACCCTTGCATAGTGGTCGGGCGTTTCCAAAACCCCTACAGCGAATGCAACCTTGAGCGGATGGACGAGGAGGGTGTGCAACTGGTACGCAGGCGAAGCGGTGGCGGGGCGGTCTATCATGATAGGGGCAACCTCTGCTTTACGCTGATAGGGAGGAAGGACTCCTCCTCCAAGGAGGAGAACTTTGCCCTGGTACTCGCAGGCCTTAGGAAACTTGGGATAGAGGCTGAACTTTCTGGACGCAATGACATCCTTTTTGATGGGAAGAAAATCTCAGGGAATGCCTTTCAGACCACAACGACAAAGTTCTGCCACCATGGGACGCTGCTCATCACCAGCGATCTCTCTGTGATGGCGAACTACCTCACCCCAAGCTCTACCAAGCTTGCTTCCAAGGCGGTCAAGAGTGTCGCCTCACGGGTCGGGAACCTCAGTGAAGCCAAAAAGGACATAACTACCAAAGAGGTCGAAGATGCCCTTATAGCGGCATTTTGCGATAAGTATGGGCCGACTGCTGTGACAGAGATTGATTTCAAGGAGTTTCCTGAGACCCAAGCTGATTACCGTCTCTTTGGTGACAGGAATCTGATCTTGGAGAAGACGCCCCAATTCACCCACTTCCTGAACCATCGTTTCAGTTGGGGAGAGTGTTCGCTTCATATGGACATCCACAAGGCGAAGATTGTTGAGGTGCGTCTTTTCACCGATTCTCTGGACACGACAATCCCAGAGAGGGTAGTAAAAAAACTGGAGGGCCTCTCCTATGCCAAGGGAGCCCTCCTTGATGCGAGCAAGGGGTGTGAGGATCAGGAGGTGCAAGAGGTGCTCTCCTTCCTCATTGGACAGCTCTAGAGCCCTTCCCTCCCGTATATTTCGATCAAGCCGCGCAGGCGGTCGATCCTCCATGCATCTACAGCATCGAGGCTTTGCAACCTCCAGCTCCAGTTGCTCATCCCGACGGTGGAGGGCACGTTCATCCGTGCCTCTCCTCCCAGGTCAAGCAGGTCCTGCATGGGCAGGATGGCATCCTTGGATGCAGAGAGCAGCATGATGCGGATCATCTGCCAGACTATCTGGTCATCAGGGGCTTCAAGATAGCGACGCACCTTGTCCTTTGTCCCAGGATCCAAGGCATCATACCACCCTCGGGTGGTGTTGTTGTCATGGGTCCCTGTGTAGATGACACTGTTGTACTGGCAGTTGTGTGGCAGGTAGGGGTTGGCCGTATCGAGTTTTCCCTGTTTCAGGCCAAAGGCAAACTGGAGGATCTTCATTCCCGGCAGGTTGTTGGAATCGCGCAGCTCTTCCACATCAGCGGTTATGACACCCAAGTCCTCAGCTATAAGGGGTATATCATCCCCGAGAGCAGCTCTCAATGCGGCGAACAACTTTTTCCCCGGGGAAGGAACCCACTTGCCACTCTTTGCTGTCTTCTCCCCCTTGGGAATCTCCCAGTAAGCGGCAAATCCCCTGAAGTGGTCGATCCTGATGATGTCACACACTTCCAGGGTCTTCTCTATCCGTTTGATCCACCAGGCAAAGCCATCTTTCTCATGTTCTTTCCAGTTGTAGACAGGGTTGCCCCAGTGTTGGCCTTCATCGGAGAAGGCATCAGGGGGTACACCGCTGGAAGCGGTCTGTACGCCCTGGTCGTCCATCTTGAACAGATGTCGGTTGGCCCATGCGTCGACGCTGTCGGGTGCAACAAAGATGGGGATGTCCCCAATGATAGATACCCGGGCCTTGTTAGCATATGCCTTGAGCTTTGCGTACTGTTGGAAGAACAGGTACTGCAAGGCCTTTATGCGCTCGATCTCCTCGCTATGGGTAGAGCGTGCTTCAGCCAAAGCCTTCTCTTCGCGAAGGCGGAGTGGTTTTGGCCAGATGGTGTGCCAACGGGAGTCATTGTATACCCCACAGAGTACTTG
>CAYMRN010000177.1:0-1225 GCA_964392855.1 uncultured Sphaerochaeta sp. | reverse complement strand
CGTTGTACACTTTGCACAACACCTGGTAGAGGGCATAGTCATCAAGCCACCAGCTGTTCTCCCTGCAGAACAATGCATAGTGCTTGACAACCTCATCCTCTGTGTCAGCGAGGAATGCATCAGCAGCCTTCACAAGAAGGGGTTCCTTGAAGTTCCTGACCTTTTCATAGTCAATGCGGTCCTGGGGGAATTCACCAGCCGAGAGGATATCCTCTAGGTCGAGATAGCCGTCGTAGGCGAGGGCTTTCAGGTCGATGAGCAGTTCATTTCCTGCGAAGGTCGAACGGGCTGCGTAGGGGGAGTCCCCATAGCCGGTAGGACCGAGCGGAAGAATCTGCCAAAGTGTTACTTTGGCGCTCTTGAGCAGGTCGATAAAGGCGAAGGCCTCATCACCAAAGCTTCCAATTCCATGCACAGAAGGCAACGATGTTGGGTGCAATAGCACACCACATCTTCTTTGAAGGTGTTCCATGCCCACCACTATACCCTATTGCAGATGTTTTTGCCTATTGGGTATTAATCCCCACTTGCTTGTTCTAAGTATAAAAATAGGGTATAATGACGTTATGAGTTCATTGCAGAATAATGTTCAGTTTTCAGTTGGGGACCACGTCGTTTACCCATTACAAGGGGTGGGCGTCGTCACGCGCGTTGAAGAGCGTATGTTCAGGGGGACAGAGACCCTCTACTATGTCATCTATCTTGATATCTCCGATATGACTGTCATGATTCCAGTAGACAAGTCTGAAGAGATGGGCATTAGGGCAATTGTGCCCCAAGAGGAAGCAGAGGCTGCCATCGAGACCATCTCAAGCAAGTATGAGCCTATGCCAGTAGACTGGAAGGCCCGCTATCAGATGAACGTAGACCTGCTCAGGCAGGGTAGCATCGAGTCTATTGCCAAGGTCGTCCAAGCCCTCTACCACCGCAGTAAGATCAAAGAGCTTCCGGTCCAAGAGCGCAAGCTATATGACAATGCCCTGAGGCTTCTCATCGATGAGACTGCCTACTCTTTGGACAAGGACAAGAAAGAGATCGAGATGCTTGTCTTCTCCCGCTTGGAGAAATAGTATGGGGTTTCCAGAACACGCGGTCATAGTCACTGCTGCCGGCAGCAGTGACAGATTCAACAAGCAGGGCCTTGGAGTAAAGAAAGAGTATCTTAGCATTGATGAGCATACAGTGCTCTACCGATCGGTAGAGCCTTTTTTACAGGTTCCCAACT
>CAYMRN010000176.1:0-4334 GCA_964392855.1 uncultured Sphaerochaeta sp. | reverse complement strand
GCCATCAACGGTGGCTTCATACAGAATCTTTATTTGGGTTCGTTTGCAGACTGGGCAAGTGCCCCGTCCTTGGTTATATTCCTCACGGATACCACTACCTCTATGTGCTTTGGACATATACTTTACTCCTTACGGTTACTACAATCTACCGTTTGACTATATAGCTCACCCTTTGGAGTGTCAAGTATCGCCAATTGCCGTTTTGTTCCCATTGGGCCAAAAGATGGCGATCATACGGAAAAGCTGAGGGCAAGAACACCTTCGACAAGCCTGCCATCACTTGAGTCCCCCCTATACCGGGCGATGGGAATTTCAAAGGCAAGGTCGAGGGTGAAAGTCCCAAGCTGGGCAGAGAGGCCCATGGTATGGATTCCCTTGGCAAACTCAAAGCGCAACAAGTCTCCAGAAAGGATCTTTTCCTCCCTGTATCCGCTTTTCAGGCTCACCGACCATGAGGGAAGCAGCTGAAGCTTCAAATCGAAGCCCATCCTGACCTCCCTCTTCTCTTCTGACCAGAGGTCGACAAGGTCCAAGGCGGCCTGCAGCTTGAAAAGGTGGAGGATGTTATCCGAATCATAGGTGGGGGTGCTGAACGAGAACCCCCAATCCAGGGTCTTGAGGATTGCATCTGCGCTGATCTGCAAGGAGCCGCTGCCCAGTGCATAGGCAAAGTGCTCGCTTGTCACCCCCATCTTGAACCAGTCATAGTCCAGCAAGAGCCCTACGCCCACCGAGATGAAGGCCTCACTCTCCCTGTTTTCAAACTTTCCCAAGGAGGTCTGGACAATAAAGTCCGACAGTATGCGGTCATGGCTTATATCCAAGGGATAGCGTTCTGAGACGGCAAGGGCCTTGATGTTCAACCCGAAGGCGAAGAAAGATCGTCCTGTTGCCCAATCAAGCTGGAGCAAGGTATCGGTCCTACCCAGGTAGCGGGTGAACCCGCTACCCTCCTCCCTGGCATTCAGCGAGACTTGGTTCTGGAGTGTCAGGGCAACGTTGTTGCCGCTGAAGGAGACACTCAGGTGGGTAAAGGGGTTCTGCAGCAGGGGATTTGCCAGATTCTTCTGGAAGTTGGCAGGTTGTATCGAGTCGTGGTAGCTGCCGGTAAGGGTAAAAAATCCCTTCTCCTCCCTCCGCACATAGAGCAAGGCCGGGTTGAATAAAAATGAGGAGGGGGATGAAGCGAGGGCGACACCGGCAGAACCCATCCCTATCGTACCCCTTTCTGTCTGCAGGAGAGCTCTCTCTGCAGACACAAGAGGAACAGAGGGTAGGGAGGGGATGCAAAGTACTATGCAACAGAGAATAAATATGAATCGTTTCATGCATCTGCCTTGGGGTTACGTCACCCTTGTGATAATCACTACTACTGTTATAGCATGAGGGCAAGCCTCTTACCAACAGCTTAGCAAAAAATGGAGAGCAACTCCACTACCAGTTGCATACGCACCCCTTCCCTGCTACGATATCTGCATGAATACTCTTATGGGTCTGTTGAACGCTATAGGCATCGAAGAGCCCCATCTTGATACCTCCCCTGTCATCAAGAAGATTTGCCATAATTCCAAAGAGTGCGTGGATGCAAGTGTGTTCTTTGCCTTCCCCGGGCTCCATACACAAGGGGACCTCTATATTGAAGATGCCATTGCACATGGGGCTGTGTGTGTTTTCAGCACCAAAGAGGTAAAGCACAAGAGCAAACATGTCCTGTACTATCAGACCGATACACCCCGTTCCCTCTTTTCCCACATGTGTGCTGCCTTCTACGGATGGCCAAGCAGAAGCCTTGAGGTCATTGGCGTCACCGGCACCGACGGCAAGAGCACTACAAGCGAGTACCTCTACCAGATGCTAAAAAAAAGAGGGTGCAAGGTAGGCCTGTTGGGGACAGTGAGCATGGACGACGGGAATCTCAAGCGCCCTACCCCCTACCGCCAGAGCACCCCTGAAGCTGACCAGTTGCACGCCTTTCTCCACCGTTGCAAGGAGAACAACCTCAGCCACGTCATCCTTGAGTGCACCAGCCATGGCCTGAGCCAGGAGTACGACCGCCTTGCCACCATAGAATTCTCCCTGGCTCTGGTCACGACCCTCAGCAGCGAGCACCTGGAGTTCCACAAGAGCCAAGAGGCCTATGTGGAGGCGAAGTGCAACCTTGTGAGGGCTTTGCAACCCGGGGGGACCTTCCTTACCACGAAGCAGAACCCCTACAGGGCACAATTCCTGGATGCCCTGCCCCCTTTCAGCTACTCCTATCTGCTTGAGAAGACCCTCCCCTTCACTACAAAGGTGAACGATATGGGCACAATCGATGTAGAGTGCCAAGGGAGGTCTGTCAGCACACCCTTGGCCCTCCCCTGCCTTGCTAACAATGCGATGCTCGCCCTGCTCGCCTGTTCGCTGATCATGAAAGAGGATGCAAAGAGCCTGCTGCCTCTGCTGGAAAACCTCAAGGCGGTGGAAGGGAGGATGATCACAATAGAGAACACCTTGGCCCTGAGGATCATCATAGACTTTGCCCACACCCCCGATGCGTATGCACAGCTCTTCTCCCACATGAAACATACGAGCAAGGGCGGAAAGATCATCGCACTTTTTGGTTCAGCAGGCGAGCGTGACACCATAAAAAGGGCCCGCATGGGTCGTATAGCTTCCCAGTATGCCTCTACGATCATCCTTACCGAGGAGGATCCCAGGGGGGAGCCCAATGCCCGTATCTTCCGGGATATCCGTTCCCAGATGGAAAACACCAGGTGTATGGTAGAGGAGATAGAGGACCGCACAACAGCCATACAAAGGGCCTTGGATATCGCAGAGAGCGGTGACACCCTGCTCTTTCTGGGCAAGGGCCATGAGGCTACGATTGAAGGGGAAAAGGGGAAACGAGCATGGGATGAAGAGGAGACAGTGCGTACTCTGCTGGCGAAAAGGCAAGGGGGGAGACGATGAACATCGCTCTTATCTATGGAGGGCGTTCTGGCGAACATGAGGTGTCGGTCAACAGCGCCAAAGGGGTCCTCAAACCGTTAGCCAATCTTGGACACACGATCCATCTCATAGCCATCACGCTGGAAGGGCGATGGTTCCTCCAGAAAACAGATGGGATACCACCAGCTATCGAGACAGAACATCCCCTGGCGATTGTGCCAGGTGAAGGCATCTTTTGCATGGGAGAAAAGCTCCCCCTGGATGTGGCCTTTGCCGTGACCCATGGCTTTGGCGGGGAGGACGGGAATTTGCAGGGACTCTGCATGCTGGCCAATATACCCTTATGCGGGTGCGACACCCTCAGCAGTGCCATCGGGATGCATAAGGACAAGGCGACAAAACTCTTTGCCAAGGAGGGTATCCCAACAGTACCTTCAATTGCCCTGGACAGGGATGACTTGAGGTGGTTGGAAGGA
Source organism: uncultured Sphaerochaeta sp. (assembly GCA_964392855.1). GTDB lineage: Bacteria > Spirochaetota > Spirochaetia > Sphaerochaetales > Sphaerochaetaceae > Sphaerochaeta. Next base: position 927 of record CAYMRN010000176.1, on the reverse strand, counting down.
AAATCTGATGTTCCTCCCCCCTCTCTCTGCCCACACGAGACAAAAGAGGCGTTGCCTCATGCTTCTATAAAGGCCCGGTGGAGAGAAGCCTGTCGGATACTACAGCAGAAGGTAGGCCCTTCCCTCTTCATCAAGCCTGAGGACAGCGGCTCCTCACTGGGAGTCTCCGCCCTTCGCTCCCCTGATGGGACAACGTTGGAGCAAGCTGTCCTAGAAGCCAGAAGGCACAGTGCAACCGTACTGGTAGAGACCCTCATAGCCCCTATGGATGAACTGGAGTGCGCTCTGCTGGAGACCGCGGAGGGAAAGCTCGTGGTAGCGGGCCCTGCCTTGGTGGTGGACCCAGGCAAGAAGAGCAACCATTTCCTCAGCTATGCGTACAAATACTCAGAGGTGGACAGCGCATACCTGCAACTGCCCTCCTCGTATCCCGGGCATATCGAGGAGAAAATCCGAAAGTATGCAAAGCAAGCCTTCAAGGCTATCGGTGCCGAAGGGTACGCCCGTGTTGATTTCTTCGTCTCAGGGGAGAGGATATACCTCAATGAGATCAACACCTCGCCGGGGATGACTTCAAAGAGCCACTACCCCCTTCTTATGCAGAGTGCTGGGTATTCGATGGAAACGGTGCTAGAGACCCTCATCGCCCATGCTCTGAAGCGCAAAAGCGCTGAGGGCAAACGCACCTACCGACCACCGGAGCCTTGATGGTGGAACAGGTTATCTTCCACGTAGACATGGATGCCTTCTATGCTTCCATAGAGCAGCATGACAACCCCTCCCTGGCAGGCAAGCCTCTGGTCATTGGGGGCCTGGGGCCAAGGAGCGTGGTGGCAGCAGCCTCCTATGAGGCTCGCGCTTTCGGCTTGCACTCCGCCATGCCTATGAGCCGGGCTTTGCAGCTCTGCCCTTCAGTGCAGGTGATCA
>CAYMRN010000175.1:0-4367 GCA_964392855.1 uncultured Sphaerochaeta sp. | reverse complement strand
AACGCACGCATGCCTTTTCATCGATGATGATGCTTTTTCCTTCAAGGTGCAAGGCGTGTACGGGACAGATATCGATGCACTTGCGGCATTGGATGCAGGGATCTGTGAGAAAAATGGGGGCCTTGCGCTCGCGCTTCACTTTCCACTGGATATAGCGGCTGAGAAAGAATGGTGCGATGAGGGCGTGAAAGAAGCTTGTCTGCTTCTGTTGGGCTATCCGCAAAAAATTCTCCGCCACAAGATCTCTGGCATCGAGAAGAGGGTAGGAGGAAGGAGGTGATCCCTCTTCCCTTTTCAGCCCTTCGGCGATGATGGGAATCGTAAGGGGGTCATAGCCCATGATCACAGCCTGTGCGTAGTCCAAGGCGAGGGCGTCCCTGGAGGCGAGGATCAGGCCCAAATGCCGAGGCTTGCCGTTGGCCGGGCCTGGCCCTTCCATGCCTATGATGCCGTCCATGAGGGAGAAGGAGGGCTTGTTGATGGAGAGTATGCCTACCATCAGGGAGGCGAAGAGCTCACGGGTGGGAAACATCACATGACAGGGGCTTTTATGGAGGCCGGGAACCAGCCCGAACAGGTTCTTCACTGCACCTGTGCTGTACATCAGTTGGTGAGTCTTGAATTTGGGAAGGCTGAAAAGCAGGTCTACTTCTTCCAGGATGGAGGCGAAGGGAAGGCTCTTTCCACGGGTGTAGGGAACCCTCTTGGTCTTGGGGGCCAGGGTGAAATCCACCCATCGCACCCCTTCGTCCTTACACACCTTGGCAAGACCGCACCCCCTTGGGACAAAGGATGGGCCCTGTAGGCCGGGAGAGTCCCCCATAAGGATCTCCTTCGCACCTTGCTTCTTCAGCAGGTGTATCACAGCCTTCACGACAGCGGTGTGTGTGGTGATGCACCTGTCCTCCTTGGCATCAGACAGTACATTGGGCTTGAGCAAGACCCTTTTTCCTGCGACTGAGGGCATATTTGCAGCGAGGCAGGCCTTCTCTACAGCAAGGTCCACCTGCTTCTGGGCATAGTTTTCACATCGGACAATGGCGACACTACTCATGAGACTCTCCTTATGAGACAAACATACAAAGGGCCTTTACCATTCGCCCTGTCCGGCAGGATGATGGCGCCATGGCTTTTTTGCTCTGCATCGGAAACTGCTATCTGTTCTATGGCAAACCTGCCTGCCCTCTTCACAAACAGCTTCTCAATGACCCCTTCGTTTTCACCTGGTTCTATGGAGCAGGTGCTGTAGAGGATAAGGCCCCCTACCTTTACCGCTTCCAAGGCGGCAGCAAGCATGGCAAACTGCTGGATGGCCAGCGCCTTGGGGCGGGATGGTCTCCACATCTTCAGGGCCTTGGCATCAGAGAGGACATGGCGTTCACTTGAGCAGGGGGCATCAAGCAGGACGCGGTCATACATCTCTTGTTCGTAGAGGCCCCACTTGGAAGCATCGTGGCCGGTTACCTCTACATGTGCCATCCACGCTTCAGGGAGGTGGTTCTCCAGCACATGCTTCAGTCGTCCTCTGCGGGTTGCCGAGCGGTCGTTGGCAACCAGGTGACCGCTTCCCTGCAGGGCAGAAGCAAGCACCAGGGTCTTGCCGCCGGGGGCGGCGCACATATCCAGGACATGATCGCCCTTCTGGACAGAGAGCAGGCGTGCAGCGGTGATGGAAGCCTCATCAAGGTAGTACGTAGCTTTGAGGTGCTCGTCGAATGGCACCGGATTTCTCTCTGCAAGGAGAGCTTGGCGTAAGGTCGGCCAACGCTCGGCGTAGATGTCCTGGTAGTGGAGCTCGAAGAGTTTTCCACCCTCTCTCTCCTTCAGTTTTTTTCCCATGGGATGACTGTAGCGGATTTCCCCCCTCTTGTGAACCTTTTTTGGTTGTGCTATGCTCAGCCATGGCATATTTAACAGCGTTCCTAGAAGGAATCATCAGTTTTATCAGTCCTTGCATTCTCCCTATTCTGCCCCTGTATTTCTCGTATCTTGCAGGAGGGGTTGCCGATGAGGCGAAAAAAGGTGTGCTGCTGAAAAATAGTCTGGCATTCGTATTGGGCTTCACCATACTGTTTGTCGCCCTTGGCGCCGCCTCCACCACAGTAGGGCAGTTCCTCAAGGACCATCTTCTGCTGATGAACAGGATAGGAGGGGTGCTCCTGATCCTGTTTGCCCTGAACAATCTCGGGGTAGTCCTGGTAAAAGCCGTAAACACCAACCACAAGCTTCAGCTCAAGAGCATGGCGAACATGAACGTTCCCAAGTCCATTCTCTTTGGCTTTGTCTTTGCCCTCGGGTGGACACCCTGTGTCGGACCTTTTTTGGGAGCTGCCCTGATGCAGGCCGCCAATGCGGCACTGCTCTACAAGGGAATGCTCACCCTTTTTTCCTATGCCATGGGCCTGGCCATCCCTTTCCTCTTTGCAGCGATCCTGCTCGAACAGCTTGAGGGGGTGTTTGCCGCCATCAAGAAGCACTCAAAAGTCATCTCGGTGGCCAGTGGTCTTATCCTGCTGGCCTTTGGCATATCCTTGGTGCTGGGATTCAACCCGGCTGCCTTGTTCCTCTAGGAGTACCCAATGAAGAAGAATACCCGGACCCTTCTCATAACTATCGTTTCGTTTGCTGTGGTGATCACCATTGCCGCTGTCGCCTACAATATGTTGAAGAGCAAAGCCCCTGCAGTCTCCTTTACCCCGACGCTTGCCGTAGAGGCAGAGAGCGCTGAGCTACCGAGACAAGAGGAATCTCAGCCTAAGGCTGCAGAGCCAACAGCCCCTGCCGACGCCCCTTCAGATACCTCCGACCAGAGTGTGGCCAAAGAGGATACAGCACAAGATGGTAATGCCAGCTCTGATGTGCAAGCCGAACCTGAAGAGGACAAGGCTCCTATGATGCCCAACCTCCCCTTGACCCGTCTTGACGGGACAGGGACCTCTTTTCATGAGGTGAGGGACGGCAAGCCGGCCATCATCAACTACTTCGCTTCGTGGTGTCCTCCCTGCAAGCAGGAGCTGCCCCATTTCCAGAAGGCCTTCGATGAGCATGGGGATGCGATCAGCTTTATCTTCCTTGATGCCCTTGACGGCCAGCGTGAGACGCTGAAGACCATCAACGCCTTTATCAAGAGTTTCCCCTTTACAGGCCCGGTCTTCTACGATCAGGGTGAGTTTGCCATGACATTTCAGACCAACAGCCTTCCCACCACTGTCTTTGTCGACAAGGAGGGCAGGGTAGTGAAGGGCTATCTGGGCTTTGTCCCTGAAGAGGTCCTCTACGCAGACATTGCCGCTTTGCTGGACTAGGAGAGCTTGATCATATACCCGATAAAGAACAGGGCGCTTCCCCCGATGCAGAAGAGATGCCAGATGGCATGGTAGTGGGGGATGCGCTTGTTTGCGTAAAAGATTACCCCTATGGTATAGGTAAGCCCTGCTGCGATTATCCAGGTGGCGATCCCTTCTGGCAGATAGGGGATCACATCATCCCAAAACAACACTACCAGCCACCCCATTGCGATATAGAGTGCCACATGCAAGGCACCCATCCTTCCCCAGATCAGCAAGGTGGTGAGGATACCCACCACAGCTATGCCCCAGACCAGGGCAAGTATCATGTATGCCTTGGAGCTTCCCACATACATCAGCATCGGGGTGTACGTGCCCGCTATCAAAAAGTAGATGTTGCTGTGGTCCAGGATCCTGCAAAAACGCTTGGCGTCCCCATGGGGAAGCGTATGGTAGAGCGTCGAGGCCCCATAGAGCAGAATCATGGTAAGGCCCCAGATGACCATCCCAGTCTTCATCGATAAGGAGGGAAAGGAAGGGAGCTTGAAGAGTATGATGATGAAGGCGATGACCGCAAGGGCGGTCCCCACCAGGTGGGTGATTGCGTTCTCCCTCTCTGCCTTTGGGTCGTCGTAGGTGTGCAGCGTGATATGTCTTTCCAGCCAGCTCTTTCCTGTTTTCTGTTGCATTATGGGTAGCTCCTTGCAAAAACCATACAGCCAAGGTCGGCTAGCGGCAAGCGTTTGGGGAATATTTTATGCACTAGTCATGGTATACTATGAAAAAACCTGCCTACAGTCTCACTGAGGCAGGTTTTTCAGTTGGATGGTCGGGCATTCTAGAGAATGTGGTCCAAAAAGAGCTTGGTGCGTTCGCTCTTGGGGTTGGTAAACATATCATGGGGGGTAGCGATCTCAACAATCTCCCCGTCATCCATAAAGACAACCTTGTCAGCTGCCGCCTTGGCAAAACCCATCTCGTGGGTGACCAACAGCATGGTCATACCGCTTTTGGCAAGCCTGAGCATAACGTCAAGGACCTCCTTGATCATCTCCGGGTCCAGTGCGCTGGTAGGTTCGT
>CAYMRN010000174.1:0-4459 GCA_964392855.1 uncultured Sphaerochaeta sp. | reverse complement strand
AGGTCATAGCGTATGATCTGATCACTAAGAAAAGAGAGCGACTCCCTCTGGTCCTCCTGGACCAGGTGTATGGCCTGGGCTACCTGTGCTGCTGAGACAGGCTCCCTCAACCAAATCTGGGCATGTAAAGCGGAGAGTTCCAATACCATCTTTCCAAAGCTGTTACTACTATTATTATCGTATTTTATGCGAGTTATCAAGGCTCTATTTTCCTCAAGTGATGCAGCAAGCTCCATTACCTGCCCGAATAGTTCGTCAACCCCATATTTTTCCATCATATCCGCATAGCCGACAGGAACTTCCACCTTCAGCGCATGGTCTTCGAACAGGGACCAGTCCTCACGCACAAGCGGGAGCAAGGAGGCTTCACGCAGGGCATAGACGGCCACTGTCTCACCCTCACTGTTCTTGGCGATGACAAGAGCTGGTGCAGAGACTATGCTCGCCTCTACCAGCAACGTTGAGGGATAGGACTTCCTCACCTTGGCAGATTCGACTAGGGCAAGCTTTTCCAGTTCCCTTCTCACCCGTCTCACCGAGAGCGATACAAGCGACTCTCCCCTATAGGAAGCAAGCCCACTCTTCAATCCATAGGGAGTTGTCACACCTTCGCTTGTGATGGTGATCACAACCGAATCGATGTATAGGGAGGGTACATGCGAAAGGGAGAAATAGGCAAGGGGCAGGAGCACCACCAGAAGAAGGGCTGTCACCTTGAACCGGAGGCTGAACCGTTTCATATGTCATCCTGGAGGGAGTCAAAGAGGATCTCCTCCCGCGCCTGTTGGGAGAGACGGCTCTTCTCCAGGGGGATGCGCCCACTGGAGATGAGCAGGATCCTATACAGCAGGGCCGAGAGGCAGATTACCACAAAGAGGTTGGTCCCCCCTTGGCTGAAAAACGGCAGGGGTATGCCCGTGGGGGGCAACATGCCGGTGACCACCGCTATGTTGGTGATCGCCTGCAACAAGATCATGGTGGTTATGCCAAAGGCGGTGACGCTGAGGAATCGGTCCCGACTCTGCATCCTGACATAGGCGTTGTAGCCGAGGATGGCGAACATGGCAAAGAGGATTATTATCAGGGCAGCACCCACAAAACCGACCTCTTCACAGATGGAGGCGAAGATGAAGTCGCTTTGCACCTCGGGGATGAGCCCCAGCTTGTAGGTTCCGTTTCCCAGACCCACGCCAAAGAGCCCCCCCTTCCCTATCGCCTTGAGGGAGTTGGTCACCTGGTAGTTGATGCCGCCCAGGTCCACCTGTGAGAAGAAAAAGGAGAAGACCCGCTTGACGCGGTAGCTTTGCGAGAGCATCAGCATCACAGAGGGTATGACTATGAAGGAGAAGCCCAGCAACAAGGTGGTTATCTTCATCCCCCCTACCAGCAGCAGGGCGACACAGAGGCCAAGATAGAGGATGGTGGTGGAGTAGTCCTTCTGCAGTAAGATCAGGGCGGAGAAAGCCATGCATACCACAACAGGAATGACAAAACGCTTGAAAGTGGGGGGCCTCTCCCCTTGCCTGCTGAATATGAGGGCGAACAGGAGGATCGTACCCACCTTTACCAGTTCAGAGGGCTGTAGGGATGGAAGGGCCCCAATCTGCAGCCATCTGCGGCTTCCCAGCCGCTCTTGGCCGAAAGGGGTGAAAAGGGTAAGGCCCATCAGCACTAGACAGGCAAGTATGATGGGTATGGTCAAATATCGCAGCCACGACAGGGGCATATAGCGGATAACCACAGAACAGAGCAGTGCAAAGAGGACGAACATCATCTGGCGCTGGAAATAGTAATAATGGGGAAGGTTGTGGCTCAACGCCTCATGGTAGGAGGCGCTGTAGAGCATGATCAGGCCGAGGGCTGTGAGGATGACCGACACACACAGGAAGGTAAAGGCACTGGCGTTGCCCCCTGTCTCACTGAAAGAGGACTGCCTGTCCCCTAGCATATCTGCCCAATCATCATAGGAGTGTTGTCTGTACTGCATCGGCTACCCCCCTGTCTTCAAAAACAGCAGGAAGCCCAGCAGGGCAAAAACCCAGGAGATCAGGGTGAACCTTCCTACTATTGTCTGTTCAGCGACTCCCTTGAGCTCAAGGGCATGGTGCAGCGGGGCTATGGAGAACACTTTCCTGCCCGTGCTCCTGATGGCTATGATCTGGATCAGGCTGGTGGCAAGCTCCATCAAGAAGAGGCCGCTGGCAACTAGCAGCACAACCTCAGCCTGGAGCATCAGGGCAGATACAGCTATATAGCCACCGAGGGCGTGGCTGCCACAGTCTCCCATGAAATATCTGGCAGGTTTCCTGTTGAACAGGAGAAAGGCCAGGATGGATCCTATCAGGGCAGGGGAGAACAGGCTTTTCGCCCTAAAGGAGAAAAGGGCCAGCAAGATCAGCAGAGGCAGTGAGGACCCTGCCGCAAGGGCATCAAGGCCATCGGTGATGTTCACCGCATTGACGAAGTAGAGGATATACAAGAGGGCAAAGAGGTAGTAAAACCCTCCCAACGAAAGGCCCATCCCCTGGAGCGGGGGCAGCATGATGGTGGTATTGAGTGAATCGCTTCTTCTGAGCAAAACGAGCAGGACAACAGCAGCCATAGCTTGCAGAAGGAGCTTGGCCAGCGAAGAGATGCCGTCACTGTCACCCTTTCTCGACTTTGCCAGGTCATCGACCATGCCTACTACGGCATACAGCACCAAGCCTAGCAGGGGCAGGAGCAAATCCCAGTCTAAGCGAAGGGAAGAAGAGAGGGTGACAGCTGTGGTGCCTAGGACAAAAGCCAGGCCCCCGACTGAGGGGGTCCCCCTCTTCATGCTCTGCACGCTCGCAAGTTCCGGCTTTATGGAGACCCGGAACATCGGCGCAAACCTGATGAGGAGCATGGAGAGAAGCGAGGTCAGGACAAAGCCTGCAATCAGCTGGAAGTATAGCATCAGCGCCTCCTAGCCCATCTGGCTAAGGGCGGGTATCAGTCGCTCCATAGCCACGCTTCTGGAAGCCTTGAGCAGGAAAAGGTCGCCTTGGTGACTCTTGCTCACCAGTTTATTCTCCAACTCAGCAAAATCATCGGTATAGAAAAGAGGGTTGGAGTACCCTCCCTGCCTGAGCAGGTCATAGGCGCCCTTCATCTCCTCGCCGTAGAGATATGCATCACCCATCGGTGATGCATTGAGCTGTCTGGCAACCTGGGTATGGGCTTTCCTGCTCTCCCTGCCCAACTCTTTCATCGGACCGAGGACAACCTTTTTTACTCCCTTCCACTGTAGGGTTTTCATGTAGTGCAGGATTGAAGAGGTGGAAGAGGGGCTTGCATTATAGGAGTCGTCTATGATGGTGACCCCGCTTCTGTGCACGAACGAGCGGCCATGCAACGGGGCGAACCCTTCAAGGCCCTCTGCGATATCCTTCTTGTCAGCCCCAAGGGCGAGTCCGACCTGTATGGCTCCCATCACATCGCGCAGCAGGTGCTTGCCGACACAAGAGACGTGGAAACGCTCACCTTCAAAGGTAAGGTCCCATCCGTCGATACCCCTGTCCACCGCTTGTATGTCAGAGAGGCCGTACGGCTTCAGCCTAAGGTGCGAACGCTCTTCCAGGATAGGGGTATAGGGACAATCGTCAGAGACAAAGCCCATCTGCATTGCCGGATGGAAGAGCTTGCCTTTCTCTCTCAGGATTGTCGATCGGTCCTTGAACTTCTCAAGGTGTGAGATACCGATGTTGGTCAAGAGCCCTATATCAGGCTTGAGCATCTCCACCATCCTCTCCATCTCCCCGACATGGTCGATGCCAAGTTCGAAGATGCCGTACTCAGTATCAGGCTCAAGAAGCAGGATGCTCAACGGCAGGCCTATCTCACTGTTGAGATTCCCAGGGGTCTTGACGGTCTTGCCAAGTGTAGCGGCAATGGATGCAAGGGCTTCCTTGGTGGTGCTTTTGCCGCAGCTGCCGGTTATGCCGACACTGGTGACCTGGGCCAGCATCTTGCGATACTCGCGAGCCAGGCTCTGCAGGGCGGCCAAGGGGTCGGCCACAAGAAGGACTGCGCACCTGTAGGGGTGAGTCAGGGCAAGGGCGCGGTCTTTTTCCGTGGCAGGTACCACAACAGCCGAACACCCCCTCTTCGCAGCATCCCCTACGTATGAAATGCCATGCTCGAATCTGCCGTCAAGGGCGAAGAAGAGTGAGTTGGTGGTGCATTTCCTGGAGTCTATCTGGACATCCTCAACAATCCTGTCCTGAGGGCGCACAACAACGCCACCGCACAAGGCGGCAACCTTTGCCAGCGGATAGCTTTGGTTGGAAAAGCCCCCTACTCTTGCCATCAGGGCCTCCTGCCGACCATCACAAGCATATCGGCATTGATCTGTTCGAGCAGGATATCCTCTCGTAGGACCCCTTCGACTAGACCCTCAGGCATTTTCCTCTGGGCAATCTGGGAACGAAGCAGCCTC
>CAYMRN010000173.1:0-4469 GCA_964392855.1 uncultured Sphaerochaeta sp. | reverse complement strand
TCAAAGCTGTTTCGCCCTATGCAGGAGTACCACCCGTTGATAGAGTGCTTCCACTTTGAGTGCAATCTCCTCTTCCGAGAAGGTTTGGGCAAAGATCCTGCTGTTTGCAGCGAGTTCTGTGCGTTTCTCCGTATCGGAGAGCAAAGCGGCAACCGCCGTAGCCCAGCTGTCGGTGCTTTCAGGGGTCATCACTCCGTTGTATCCATTCTTTACCACATCATGGACGCCGCTTGAGCGTACTGCCACGACGGGACAGCCTCCTGCCATTGCCTCGACCAACACCATCCCCTGTGTTTCGCTTGTTGAGGCGAAGACGAACAAATCGGCTGCACGATAGATGCGGGTGACCTCCCGAGGTGCTATATTGCCGGTAAAGACCACCACCTGCTCAAGACCCAGTGCGACTACCCGTTTTTCCAGATGGGAGCGATATGGACCATCCCCCACCAAGAGAAATGTGAAACGTTCTGGACTGATCGCCTTGACCTTTGCCAAGCCTGCAAGCAGGAAGTCGATGTTTTTCTCTTCTGCAAGACGGGAAACCGTAATGAGTAACAGAGGGTTCCCTTTTGCATAGGATGAACGGCATTGTCGCACCTCCTCTTCAGTCCAAAAGTCATAGTCCTGCAGTTTGATGCCGGTAGGAATGGTCTCTATCAAGGCGCTGACCCCGAGGTTGCGCAGGTACTCTTCTGTGGAAGGGGTCGGGGTGATGATGGCGTTACAATGGTTGGCAACGCCCTTGATCTTCAAATGGATTAGCATGTTTTTCAACGGAGCCCCAGGGATCGGCAGGTAGTGAGAGTACCGTTCCAGGCGGGTATGGTAGGTCAAGACTATAGGGACATGACGTCTTCGTGCAAGATGCAATCCTTTGACTCCGAGCCAGAATGGGTGATGGATGTGTACGAGGTCGCAATCGAGTGCCTTGAAGGTGTGTGCTATCTTGGGCGAGAAGAGGTTGACAATAGGGAAGCCTGATAAGTTTGCTTGCAACAGACGGTTGCAGCGAATTACCTGGTCTTTCTCATCGTCGGGTGAAGGCTCGCCATAGGCAGGGGCGAAAATATGTACCCGATGGCCAAGGCGGGTCAGCCCTGATGCCAGGCGGTGGATCGAAATTGGCACGCCTCCAAGAAATGGCAGGTAGTTGTTGGTGAACATTACGACAGAAAGGCTGGTCTGCTCGGACTCTTCCACGTTGAAATCCCTATACAGATGCTCCTGTTTTAGGATCAGCGAATACAGCCTGAGGGAGATGAGTCCGATAATAGTCAGGATCACCAGCAGATTGAACATACTCATGTATACGAAGGAGTGTAGGAACAGCTTTATCCGTTCGATCAATTCGCTGAAGTACGAAGGGGCGTCGGGTGCCTTGATATTTTCATAGGTAACCTTTGCAGGGTCTGTGGCGACACGTAGGATCTGGTAGGGGGAGTCCCGTTTCAGTAGCAGTCCTCCGGCTGCACCAGAGGTAAGGTATTGCACCCCATCGCGCTCTTCCTCAGTAAAGTTGGGGTATCCGGCAGAAAATACTGCAGTTACGTCGTAATTGGCGAATATCTGGTGCAGATGTTCGCTTGTCGTCTCGTCCAAGACTGACAAAGGGTAATCTGTACCATAGCCGTCGAGCCTGAACATCGACCTGTTCATACAAACAAACCGATATTGGTAGTGTTCGGCATGTGCCAACTCCTGCTCAAGCCAGCGGTACTGCCATTCCCAAGAGGTCTTGCCTGTAGTGTCGAGAAAGAGAAAAAATGCATTCTGGACCGGAAAGGAGAAGAAGTACGGGCCGAAATGACGGTAGAAAAGGGAAGATCCGAAATCCTCAACCTCGCGATCGCCAACACCCATCATGAAAGGTATATCGAGTTTTTTTAATCCCCGGTAGAGGAGCCGGTATTTTGCTTCGGCACCGTCGTAGACGGCATTGCCAAGCGATATCATGAAGGTTGCATCGGTCTCTTCGATCAAAGGGATGATCCTCTGTTCGAAGAGGCGCATGGAGTTCTGGATGTTTCCCACTACGACGAACTGCAAGCCGGATTGTCCGTCAAGTGTGGATTCGATCAGGTTGATATTTTCCGCATTCAGGCTCTGGTAATCAGCTTCGTTGACGATCAGGTAGGTTCGATAGCCTATCAAAGTGCCCCCCATGAGCAACAAGAGGGCCAGCAGGATGGCCAGTCGTTGTTTAACCTTCATTGCTACTGCTCACATTACTGATGAAAAGGCCTGAAAAGGTGACAATCATACCGATTACCACTCCGATGTACACGGTCATAAACCGCCAACTCAAGACCAGTGGGGCAATATCCTCTCTCTGTACCACCTGGGCAAACAATAGGGCGTAGCCCCCTTCTGCAATACCTGTAGCCCCTGGGGTCGGGGCGAAATACATGAAAAAGGTTATCACAACCTGAAAGGCCAGCATCGTCCATAACGAGGCTTGGTAGCCCATGCCCCTTACCAGCACTATGGAGAAAGAGAACAGCAACAAGAGGAAAAGGGCCGTTGCGGCTACGGATAACAGAGCCCACTTGATGTTTTTCTGGAAGTAGGTCTTGAAGCCTTTGCTGAAGGCCCTCAGTTCGGCTGAGAGTTTGACATAGAGCCTGCGATATCTTTTGGGTGAGAGAAGCCTCACTTGTTTCAGTAAGCGCAACGAAAAAACAAGCAGTCGTTTCACCACCCGTATTCTGAACAGGATAATCCAGAGGATTGTCAGATATACGAGTGAGACGATGGTGATGAGGTAGAGCAGATGATGGGTAGAGAACATGCTGAATTGGTTGGGATCGACCCAGATGATGATGGGGGCAAGCATAAAGAGGATCAATGCGGCAAGTATCGTACGCAAGGAGGTGGCAGCGGTCGCCTGCCCGAGTGGCATGCCCCTGCGGGTCATGAAATAGACCTGGATGAAGCCCCCTCCTGTGGCCATAGGAGTTACATTGGAGATGAAGATGTTCACAAAAACTAGTTTGAGCAGGAAGAAGAAGGGAATCTTGGTTCCCAAGGCACGAATTACGCAGTAGAGGCGCAGTCCGTCAGAGAGGAAATACAGTGCCAACAATACTGCCAAGACCGTAAGGGTCTTACCCGATAGGATAGAGGGAGGAAACCTGAGCTTTCCCGAGCCAAACTGATTGTGCATGAAAAGGACGGTCAGGTAGGAGAGTACGAAGAAGAGGACGCCCAGGCCTAGGTATACCCAGAGTTTGTGCGTGTCAGAGGTATGTGAACTCTTGGATCGCATATCATCCATGGTTCTTATCTCCTGAGGATAGCTTCTGCTCTTGTTTGTAGTTCGTCAAGCTCCTGGTCTACGTGTTTGGAAAAGGTTTGGAGTTCTGAGTGTTTGAGGTGGGATGGGATAGGGATGGGTTCTCCAAAGATCAGGCAGACTCGGGAGAAAGGCAGAGGTACTTCCAACTTGTCCCATCGTTTGGATGCTTTGATAGAACAGCTGCTGGAGACAGTTACCGGAACCATGTCCAGGCCAAGCATTCCACAGAGTCGGATCAAGCTGGGTTTTGTCTTGTGGTAGGGTCCCAAGGGCCCATCAAGGGCGGTGCCGCTGACTTTCATCGGCTTAAGGTCATGCAGCAACTGTTTGAAACTATCGAGTTTCGGTTCATCCGGGATCTGGGCATTCTTATAGCCGAAGCTTCTGCAGATCTCACCTAGGATGCTCCCTCTTGTTGACAGGCTGGTGATGACCAGGGCGTCATAGCCTTCTAACAAAGGAAAGATCGGGGCATATTTGCCATGCCAGAATCCTATGAGACACCGCCTTCCATTGGTATAGTACCCGTCCAAGTAGTCTTGCCCTTCGATATGGACCCTCCAAGTTTTTCGCAACAGTCGCGAAAATCTGGCTAGTAAAAAGCCTTTGACTGATATGCCCTTGGAATGGTCCACCTAATGCTCCCCATCTGAAATTATCATGAATAGGGTTATACTATATCACAGACTCAGTATGGGAAGAAAAAAAACGAGAGGAGTTAGGACCATTTGATTATGGTACCTATCTTTGTTCCTGGCCTCGGTGGAAGATTCTGAATTAGCATGTGTACAGGGTCTTCTTCAAAGTCCTATCACTGCCTTGTGACAAGGTGCTTGGCTTCCAATAAGGCCGTATGATACCAAGTAAATATCGTATCAGATGATCATCACCTTGGTACTAGCCCGTTTATGTGCAGATCATTGCTTCACCTATTCAGCCTTTTTTATACCCAAATATACGACAGGCATCCAACCATTGAAGCGATGTAGCTCTCTCGCTCCCTTAGTAAAGTGAAACTGCAAAGGTACATCCCTCAACAAGGAGCTTGAGCAAATAAGGGGGAGTTGAGTAGGCAGTCATAAGGAAGGTAAGCATGAACAATTTGAATTCGGTGTTGCTGGACGTTTGTATTTCTAACTCTATATATTGTAACGAGTTAACTGTGTATTGCTAT
>CAYMRN010000172.1:0-4494 GCA_964392855.1 uncultured Sphaerochaeta sp. | reverse complement strand
TCTTTGTAAACTGGGGGGAACACATAAAAAGTGCCTGGGTCAGCAAGAGCTCCATCACAGGAGGTGATACGCAGTTCGGTCACCTGATGGTAAGCTCCACCGGCCTTTGCAGATGCGGGAAGATCGGATGTCTGGAGACCAGGGCTTCCGGTTGGGCACTCAGTGAGCGACATGGGGGCAAGACGGTCAAGCAGATCAGCCAAGAACCCACCAAAGGAATTAGGGAAGACCTGATACAGGCTGCCCAGGCTATGGGAATGGCCCTGGTTGCAGCAAGCGCCATAACGGGTTGTACCAAGATTATCCTCGGAGGAGGGCTTGCCAACCTCGATGACGAGTACCTCTCCCATCTGAAGGATTTCTATAAGGAACACTCAAACAGGGAGCAGATTCCCATTGTATGCTCGACTCTCAAAGAGAAGCAGACACTCCTAGGCTGCATTGCCATTGCTTTGGACTGCTGGATGTTCAAAAGCTCATTGTTGGAAATGGTTGAAGGACAGGGGCAGTAAAAACCGCTACCCGAGACCGGATAGCGGCAACCTCCTAGAAAACTCCAGGATCCCTCCCCTGGAGTACCTGTCCACCCGCTGGAAAAATCGGAATGGACTATGAGCAACGACACTCATGATTATTACATGGTTTCAAGGCGATGTAAAACAAAATTCACACTGTTTTCACTATTTTCATAAAAGAAGCAACCAAAAGGGACTGCTATACTAAGATTCGTGTGTATAGTTAACTGAAAATGATCCTCTGTATGATCCTGCAGTAAACACATCACCGGCTTCTTTCTTAACCTTGATGGTAAGCTTGCCAATATCCCTGTCCTTTTGGGAATCAGGAAGGAAGGTTATAGCAAAGGTGTTCCCGCCTTCAACGCGAGTCATAATATGTTCAGATTCAAGTTCCATTGTAGTACGCAAGGTGTTTGCCCTATCGAGTTGCAAATCAGTTATTGCAAACCTCAGTCTGCCAGCGTTGCCAAGAGGCAAGTTAGAGGTATATTTAAAATAGATGGTTTTAGACACTTCCCAAACCTCAGTAGCAGGAAAGTCAAAGGTGAGGATAGCGCTGTCCTGGTCAAGTTCCACACCAAACTCATCATAGGCTGTGATCTTGGTAGAAACGCTTTCGATCAGTCCCTTCATATAGACTACGGCCTTGTTTGGCGAAACGGAGACGGCATCAGAAGCAACTAGCGAAAAGCTTATAGATAACAGGAGTATCACTCCCAGTAGTTTTTTCATAATAGTCTCCCATATCAATACTTATTGATGCTTCCATCTTAGCAAGTATTATGCAGTGAGGAAAGAGAAGAGTAAAGAAAAGCTGTGCAGTTTCCTGCACAGCCAAACTCTCAATAAATTAGATGATCAACATCATGTTGCAGAAACATGGAAAGATATATCAGCGCTGTAGTTGCCATTAGGAGCTCCGTCTTTTGCAGTATTAACAGCAGCAACAGAAGCTCCATTAATATCTATTAGGCCTGTAGTATAAGTAAGGTGGGGCTTGATGGTTATTTTAGTTGCATCATACTTATCAGCAGCTCCACTAGCAGTATAACGGAAAATTGTATAAACGTTAGTATTCGTAGCATGTTCTATAATAGGTTTGGTACTTTGAACTTCTTTAATCAGAACTGTCCCAGTACCTCCATTTGTAAAATTCCCTACGGTCATCACAAAATCGAAGGAACCAATTTCAGCATTGGTCTTATATCCATAGAAGAACGATGGATCTGTAGTTACATTAAAAGCATCATTAACTTCCACAGAACTAGCAAAAACAGTACTCATATCAACTGCGGCACTAGTAGCAAAACCATGGTACAAATATTCTCCTATTACAGCTGTAAGTTGTGCAGTTGCATCGCCAGGTACTGTAACATTGTATGCTGCAAACAGACCTGCTGTAGCCAAAACCAAAATCATCAATATAGCCAAAGCTCTCTTTTTCATAAAATCTCCTTTAGTGAGAGCCGTCCGATGGGTCTTCTCATCTATGCAAACAGGATACCCTCTACTCAGACTTATGTCAATATCCAATCGGGTTTAGCGTGTATTATTTTTGAATTTTTTTACGATTTTTTTTATTTGTTTGTATTATATAGTTTTATATTTATTTAACTTATTACACAAGTTGTATATATTAGGTTACTTATTCTAAATTAAGGGTTTTTTAATTCCTAGTATTATGAGGATCATTAAAACATCCCTCATACAATTGTCATACCTATAGGTCGAAAAAAAGTACGTGACTACCCATCTGCTAAAGACAGATGGGCTTCTTGCTTCCCAGAAGACTGCTTAGGAACCGAAGTTACTAAGACTGACTCTCTTCTCCACAAGCTTTGAGGGCTAGCCCAGCCCCAACATTTTACAACCTACAGTATGAACCTACAGTATGTAAGTTCTTTCCTGCATTCTCATCACGTGAGAGAAGCGCTCCACAATTGGGGCATGTCCAGGTGCGATCCTTAAGAGTGAGATCCCTGTTCTTATACCCACAGTTGCTGCAGAGTCTTGAGCTTGGATACCACATATGACAAGATAAACTACGAAATCACCCTGCAAGTTCTCTCTGAAAGTTCATATCATCCTTGTTTGTAAGTATAGGAAGAGCTTCCTTACAGGAAACTTAGGCAAGTGGATAAAAACCGAACTGTCGAACATTGCCTTGGACTCTGAATTTGACATAGATGCAATTGAGTCGGATAAAGACCATATCCATATTTTGATATCATATGAGCCCCAAGTCAGCATCTCAATGATATACGAAGTTGCGCATATTCAATGATTATTCTTAGGCTGAAGACTCTGACAACCCATCGAGTTTGGAAGTATCATGAGACAGAAAAGGAAAAGCATTTTTGGAATGAACGTACTTTTTGGTCTGGGGGGTTACTTTGCTTGTTCTGTAGGCGATGCTTCCACAGAAGTAATACGAACATACATACAAAACCTGCTCTTATTCATCCCAGCCCCTTAAGAGAACTGGGATTTCTCAGCCGAGTGGTTAAAACAGTATGGGATGTCACCCATCTGGATGAAAAACCTCATCTATCCTATACTTTCCTCACGTATGGAGAACAAGATGAAAGTAGTTATCATAGACGGCCAAGGGGGAAGTCTGGGGAAAGCTCTGGTTGAAGCAATCAGGCGAAACCACCCCACCCTTGAGATCCTTGCCATCGGAACCAATAGCATGGCTGCGAGCGCGATGCTCCGTAGCGGGGCGACTGCCATTGCAACAGGGGAGAACCCTGTAGTGGTCGCCGCCCGTGATGCCGAGATCATCATCGGACCCTTGGGCATCATCGCAGCAGACTCCCTGCATGGGGAGATCACCCCGGCCATGGCTTCAGCCATCTCCCAGAGCAAAGCACATAAGATCCTCATCCCCATCACCAAATGCAACATCTCCATTGTGGGAAAACAGGAGCTTCCCCTAGGGGAGATGATAGCCCTGGTGGCAGAGGAGCTGGATTTGTTACTGCGTCATTGAGCTTTGTTTCCCATTTGTTGACACACTTCGCCTCTCTCTGTAGACTATCAGTATATAGCCTCATGAAGGGGTTACCTCGCTTTACTGATTACTACAAACTATTTGCTGATGAAGAGCCATGAAGGCATACAAGGAAATATCTCCTTTTGCTTTTGTGGCATATTTTTTTATTTGGAGAAGTCGTGGAATCATATAAACAACCGCTAGAAGATGGCCTCACCCTCTGTGTATACAACAATGATACGCTCATTTTCTCAGATAGGGGACGATGGCTGACACCTCTGTTTGCCCTGGAGGAGTTCCTCCGGACCTATGAGGGGGACAGGACCGACCTTGCTGCCCATGATACTGCAGCAGGGAAGGCTGCTGCAATTCTCATGGTGCGCATGGGTATCAAGCGTGTCCATATCAATCTGATGAGCTCTCTTGCCCTCACCTATTTTGAAGAGAATGGGGTCGAGGCTTCCTATGACAAGAAGATTGAGAAGCTTGCCTGCCAGACAGAGGCGTTGCTGGAGACACTCACTGACAGTGATGAGATGTACCGCCTGTTGAGGATGAGGGCCAAGCTGGTTCGAGGTGTCTCTGTAGAGCTAGAGGACGTCGCCTTCGGTTATGATGGGGACCTTCTCTTCTCCCATCTCAACGTGTCGCTTCCCGAAGGGGAGAGGCTCCTCATCCAGGGCGACAATGGAAAGGGAAAGACGACCTTGCTGAAGATGCTTATGGGCAAGCTTGAACCGACAAGGGGAACAGTCCTCATCGACGGAGTTCCCCCTTCCAAGATTAGGAACAGGACCATAGGGTACATAAAACAACAGCAGAGCCAACAGCAGTTCCCTGTCTCAGTGAGGGAAGTGGTTAGCATGGCCACAGAGAGCACCCTCTCAAAGGAACGGCAGAAATGGGAGATCGACACCGCCTTGAGAAGGGTTGGGATCCAGGATTTGCAGGATCGTAATTTCTACACCCTCAGCGGAGGGG
>CAYMRN010000171.1:0-4517 GCA_964392855.1 uncultured Sphaerochaeta sp. | reverse complement strand
AGTTGCAGCTACCATAAGGACCAGTGCCAGAGTTAATACAAACTTTTTCTTCATGACGTAAATCTCCATTTTTTTGCGTGAGAGTTTATTTGTAACATCAGTATGTCGATGCACATTGTGAGTGGAATGGAAGAATGGTGTAGGGACTGTGGAATTGTGTGAAGGAATTGTGTAGACTTGGGAAATTGTGTGTGTTTTTTAAGTAACTGTGAACAATTAGTAGTCATACAACCCCTTTATGTAGATAATGCGAAGGTTACAAATACAATATCACTTATACTGTCAACTTTATTGCAGTACATAACTGATTGTATTATCATACAAATATGATATACCTTTTCGCATCCGACATCCACGGCAGTGCATATTACATGCAACAACTAATGGAAGCCTATACAAGAAACAGAGCTTCCAGATTGATACTTCTGGGAGACCTGTTATACCACGGCCCTAGGAATGATCTTCCTACAGAGTATAACCCCAAAAAAACATATGCGCTACTAAATAGTTTGAAAGAATCAATTATCAGCGTGCGCGGCAATTGTGAGGCCGAAGTCGACCAGATGGTTCTTGAATTTCCCATCCTTGCTGACTACTCTAGCATTTATTTGGATGAATTGAAAGGAAGAATGATCTATTTGACCCATGGACACCTGAAAAGCCCACAATTACGAGCAGGAGACATCCTGGTTAGCGGTCATACCCACATCCCCATGGCTGCTGAACAGGACGGCATCTATTTGATCAATCCAGGATCTGTGGCGATCCCCAAGGGTGGATTCCCCCCTTCGTACTGTATATATAAGGATAGAACCTTTACCATTTTGGACTTTGAAGACAACACACTCATGGAATTGAGTGTGTAAGGTTGTTGTTTTGATCGGGTTCTTTTATTTGCCGCTTTTTTTGGAAGGGACGCCACTAGGCCGGTTTACCGTACTGCGGCCGGCAAAGCGATAGCCATACCCACGTACAGTCTCGATCCACTGGGATCCCATCGGTCCCATCTTTGCACGGATGTTCTTCACATGGGTGTCGACGATACGGTCATAACTTTCAAAGCTGTAGTCGAAGCAGTGCTCTAGAATCTGGGAGCGTGTAATAAGGATACCGCTGTTGCTTACCAGATAGCTCATGATCCTCCACTCAGCTGCAGTGAGGGGAATATGCTTGCCATCAATGGCAAACAGATGAGAAACCTCATCAAGCTGCAAGATTGAATTACCTATAGTCCAGGAGGAGCCACTGCGGTACGCAGAGGCACTCATGTCTATGCGCCTGAACATGGCGTGCACCCGAAGGACAAGCTCCTTGGAGGAAAAGGGCTTGCAGATATAGTCGTCGGCACCCAGCTCGAAGCCAAGGATACGGTCGCTCTCCGCCACACGGGAGGTGACAAACATTACAGGAAAAGTATGGGTCTGCTTGAGCTTCTTGATATAGGTGAAGCCATCACCATCGGGAAGCTGGACGGAAAGCAGCAATAGGTCAGGCGACTGCCTGGCTATGGCAACTTGCGAGGTGTGCATGTCTTCAAAAGCCTGCACCTCATAGCCTGAAAGCTCGAGATACTGCTTGATGCCTTCCCGGTCTTCCAGAATACCGTCAACGATATAAATCAGTTTCATAGAGGCGTGCCCTTCCTTTGTTAGGAACATTACAAGATTAGTGACCAATTATACCCATACTGTGAAGAATATGTCAAACATATATAGAAAAACTGTATATTTGACCGATTCCTTCATAGTTTTCCCACATAAGCAACAAACAAACGGGAGGAGATCCATATTGCCAACCCCAAACGATGGCGCTACACTAATTGCTGTGAAGCACTCCTATCCCACCTTGTTGGTGGACACACTTATCCTACTGTTCGGCATTGCAGTCCTGCTGGTCATTGCCTCCGTCTCATTTGGCTCGGGGGGTGGGTATGTGAATGTGGAAAGCCCAGAA
The DNA here is from genome assembly GCA_964392855.1 of uncultured Sphaerochaeta sp. GTDB lineage: Bacteria > Spirochaetota > Spirochaetia > Sphaerochaetales > Sphaerochaetaceae > Sphaerochaeta. The sequence continues at coordinate 2,564 of CAYMRN010000171.1, read as the reverse complement.
GGCTCCTTTCGCTACTCCCTGGCAACCGACAGGGAGGTAATCGTCCACGGCCCCCTTGGAGAGACGCACATCCTCATTGAAAACGGCGAGGCTAGGGTCATCGACTCCCCCTGCCCTACCAAGACATGCATCCAGCAGGGCGCGATCTCCAACCCTCGGGGTTGGGTGGCGTGCCTGCCTAACCAGATCCTCCTTACCATAGTCTCATCTCTTGAAAAGGATATGGAGGTTGATGATGTCGCGAACTGAACGCAAGATAGCCTTTGTGGCTGCGGCCACCCTGCTCCTATCGACTTTAGAATACCTCATCCCCAAGCCCCTGCCCTTTTTGAGGCTGGGACTTGCAAACCTACCCATCTTGCTGGTGCTGGAGATATTCACCTTCAAATCCTTTTTTATCCTGCTCCTGCTCAAGTCCATCGGACAGGGCTTTGTGACCGGGACACTTTTCTCCTACCTCTTCTTCATCTCCCTTGCCGGAACGGTTTCAAGCGGTCTGGTGATGAAAGGAACCAAATCCCTGTTCAAAAGCCGAGTCTCCCTGGTGGGGTGCAGCATCATCGGAGCCTTGGCCAGCAACATCAGCCAGCTTGGGGTTGCCTCACTCCTTATATATGGCAAGACAATATGGATAGCAGCCCCCCTCATGCTTGGCCTGGGTCTTGTCAGCAGCATTGTCCTGGGTTTTTTGGCTGAGCGGTACAAGACCAAAGGGACTATGATAGCGTTGCTTGCAGAAGACAAGCTGGAACTTGAGCTTCCCCTCATTACCGAACGTGAACACAACACCAAGGTCGCACTGGCCGCCCTTTTGGCAATCGTCGCCATCCTCATTGTGGATAGGCTGGCATACTTGGCCCTGATCACGGCCCTGATGTACCTTCTACAAAGGATTTCCAGGCGCAGGATCATGGTGGTGCCCCCCCTGATGCTCCTATTCTCCATGCTGCTGCTCAGCCTCTTCGAACCCTACGGGAAGGTCCTGCTTTCCTTTGGATCGGTGGCATTCACCCAAGGCTCTGTTGAGATCGCGCTCATAAAGGCCCTGAGACTTATCAGCCTCCTTGCGGCAAGCCAGTGCATCAGCGCCAGCAACCCCCGTCTCAGGACCAAGAACCTTGCCTACATCCCCCTGACCTTGGGTTACTTCACCCTGTTCTCCACATCCTTCAAGGGCTCGACTGGTTCGCTTGTCCAACGGGTCGACCAGGCCTTGCTCAAGACTGCCTCAGGCGGTGTCGGGCCAAACCCTACTAGCGACAACAAGGCCAAGAGAATCCCTACAACACTTTTTATCGGTGTCGTAGCGGTGGTAATTGTTGTTGCGATCATAAGCAAACTTATATAATCATGTTTATTTAATCACAATAATACTTGTTTATTGTGATTAGTGCTATTTTAATGTGATTATCATATCATTATAAAAATTCATTTTATATATTTGTGAAACGTTTTTCAGTTTTCATCACATATGATAAAAACCCTCTTGCTGTTATAGATAATTTTTTATACAATTGGTTCATCAAACAGTCAGGAGTCAATCATGACCAAGAAAGAACCAACAAACACAACAACAGAACTCTTTGAAGGACAGCTGGAATTGCAGGAACTCATTGAAAGGGTTCGACGGGCACAAATCAAATTCTCCACCTATTCGCAAGAACAGGTGGACACCATATTTCGAGCTGCTGCAATTGCAGCCAACGACGAACGAATCTCCCTTGCCATACAGGCAGTGGAGGAGACTGGCATGGGGATAGTCGAGGACAAGGTCATCAAGAACCACTTCTCAGCCGAGTACATCTTCAACCAGTACAAGGATGACAAGACGTGTGGCATCATCGAGAGTGACCCGGCCTTTGGCATTCAGAAGATCGCGGAGCCCAAAGGGGTCATCTGCGGCATTATTCCCACCACCAACCCAACCAGCACTGCGATCTTCAAGAGCCTCATCAGCCTGAAGACCCGCAACGCCATCATCTTCAGCCCGCACCCGCGTGCAAAGAAGTGTACCTGTGAGGCTGCAAGGATTATCCTCCAAGCGGCTGTGAAGGCAGGTGCTCCTGAGGATATCATCGGCTGGATCGAAGAGCCTTCCATTGCAAAGACCAACTACCTTATGAAGAACCCCCTGATGAACCTCATTCTTGCGACAGGTGGACCTTCGATGGTCAAGAGCGCCTACTCCTCAGGCATCCCGGCCATAGGGGTCGGACCTGGCAACACCCCTGCCCTGCTGGACAAGAGCGCCGACATCAAGATGGCAGTCAGCTCTATCCTGATGTCCAAGACCTTTGACAATGGTGTGGTCTGCGCTTCAGAACAAGCCATCATCTGCCACAAGGATATCTATACAGAGGTCAAAGAAGAGCTGGTTACCCGTGGTGCATATTTCCTCAATCCAGAAGAGACTGACAAGCTTCGCCTTGTCATCCTCGACCCCAAACGCAATGGTGTAAATGCAGCCATTGTAGGACAGAGTGCAGTAAAGGTTGCCCAGATAGCGGGCTTTACCGTCCCCAGACACACCAAGGTGCTTATCGGTGAGGTAACCTCTGTTGCAG
>CAYMRN010000170.1:0-4521 GCA_964392855.1 uncultured Sphaerochaeta sp. | reverse complement strand
ATAGTGCAGAGGCAGATGGAACCGGTACAAGGATGCACCAAGGCTTTCTCCCTGTTCGTTCTCAGTGACCTTGGTAGCACCCATCTTGAACAGAAGCTCCTCTATTTCATTTTGCAAGGCAATGCGCTTGCCCGCCTCCTTGATCATGAGGGACCACTCCCTAGCCCTCCACGAGCTGGCTTGCAGCCGCTGCGCATCATCGAATCGAGAGCTGTCCTGGACATAAGCCTTGAGCACCAGCAATGTATAGAACAAGGTATTTTCAGTGGAAAATTTTGGAGCATCCCACGTACCTACGCTCTGGGGGAATTGCAGGTAGTAGTGGGCAGACTCTTCGACAGCAGCAAGGACATGGTCTGCCCTCCCCTTGATCAAGGTACTCTTGATGTAGGAGTGGCCATTCTGGACCAGTGCTATCTTCTTGCCCTGCATGACACTCTTGAGAAGCAGTGTGGGGGAAGCCTTGATATCAAAAAGGAAGGTCGGCTCAAACGTTTCATCATCAGAGGCAAAATATGGGGCAAACATCGTTTTCAGCTCATTGGAGATGATTCCCATCACAAAAGAGGGGGATAGCTGGCTCCCCTTATAGATGAAATCCATCCTATCGCCATCACCATCATAGGCAAAGCAGAGATCGGCCTGGCTCTCCTGCAGGTATGCAAGGGTTGCCTGCATGCTCGCCTCACTACCCGGATTGGGATCCCCTGAGGGGAAATCCCCGTCGGGTATCAGGTTCCGATACATCCCTTGCACTCCGCACTGAGTGAGGGCACGACTTACCGCAGGTCCATAACTGCCGTGGAAGAACTCACAGACAACAGCAAGGCCTTCAAGAGTGCCGGAGGACACTCCTGCAAGGCGCATAGAGTAATCGATGAACTGGTCCATAGTGTTGAGGACCCTGATGCCCCCACCCTTGCGCTTGTTGGCCAGCAGCCGTTTTTCGTAGTAGAACTCGATCTTGGCAAGCCCGCCTTCGGGGCCACTTTCCAAGGATACACTCTCCACATCCTTTGCCACAATCTTCATGCCCAGATAGGTGCCGGGATTATGGCTTGCCGTTATCATGATACCACCACTGTCAGGGTGCTGCATGCAGGCATAGTAGAACTGACACGACCCTATCGGGTTGGCTTCGAGATAGACAGTAAGCCCAGACTGGACAAAGATGTCCAGGGCTTTTTGCATGAGCAGTTCTCCCCCTATGCGTGAGTCGCGCCCAAGGACAATGCTCTTTGTCTTCACATCGTGGAGCATGTAGTATGCTATGGCGTGGCAGAGGCCGTTGGAGGACTCCTCATCAAAGTTGCTACGCTTGCTACGGATATCATACGCCTTGAAAAGATTTTTCTTCATTCCATCATTCCTTTGTACGGCTTGCCGCACTCTTACAGAAAAAGAGGACACAAGACCTGAGACGAGCAGACGTGTCCTCCATCAGAAGCAGTTGTCGGACTAGGCTTTCTTCAAAAGCCCCTGACCAAGATTTGCGGTGCTCTCTGCATCAAAAAGGTTGAATTTGCCTGTTGCGAAACTCAATCCGACTTGTTTCTCAAGATCGAAATCAAGGTCCCCAAAGACCACAGAGTGCAGATAACTCTCCCCCATCTTCAGTTGGACAATGGTCTCCATCCCTGATGGCAAGGAAGTGAGCACCGTAGCCTCAACCATTGACGCTCCCTCGGTGATGGTGACGTGTTCAGGACGGAGCCCAAGAACAACCTTTTGCCCCACTTTCATGGCCATTGTCCCCAGCGGTTCAAATGTAAGCCCTATCTTTCCTGGAAGAGTGAGTTTGATCGGATCAAGGGCTGATACCTCAGCCTTGATGAGATTGATGTTAGGCGACCCGACAAAGTCAGCGGTGAAAGTATTTACCGGGCGGCGATAGACTTCCAGGGGGGGTGCATACTGCTGCATGAGGCCCTCTTTCATCAGGCAGATCTTGCTCGAAAGGGTCATCGCCTCCAGCTGGTCATGGGTTACATAGACAAAGGTGGAGTCGGTCTCCCTGTGGAGGCGCTTCAGCTCAGTGCGCATCTCCATCCTCAGTTTTGCATCAAGATTAGAGAGGGGTTCATCCATAAAGAGGGCTTTGGGACCGGTAGCAAGGGTCCTGGCAATGGCAACTCGTTGTTGCTGCCCTCCTGAAAGCTCAGAAGGATACCGTGCGGTAAACTCGGAGATCTTGAGCATTTTCAAAAGTTCTTCAACTCGCTCCTTGATATCTTCCTTGCTCCATTTCAGGTTTTCCAGTCCAAATGCAATGTTCTTGTAGACTGTCATATGGGGCCACAAGGCATAGTTCTGGAAAAGGAAGCCAACCCCTCGCTTGTCCGGGGGGATATCGACTCCAGCTTCTGAGGAGAATACAACTTTGTCGTTGATGATTATCTCCCCCTCGGTGGGGGTCTCAAGACCTGCTATCATGCGCAAGGTAGTGGTCTTTCCACACCCTGAAGGTCCGAGCAAGGTGACAAAGGAGCGGTCATCAATGACCATGCTCAGGTCATCCACAGCTACAAATTTTCCAAAACGTTTCGTGACATGTTTCAATTCAATCTTTGGCATTTTCTGCTCCTTAGTTGTTTCCGATTCCCTTGTCGATGGAGGCCCCTGTCAGTTTGGTAACCAACAGGTTAAGGCCCACCACGATGACTACGATCATCAGGTTGATGGCATTTGCATACTGGTTCCACCCTTTCTCATTGTACTGGAACAGCAGCGTGGTGAGGATTCTCGTAGAAGGAGAAACCAACAGGATAAAGAGCGAAAGTTCTCGCATGCAGGATATGAAAGGCAACAGATACCCACTGATAAAAGTGGCCTTTTGTATCGGGAAGATGATATGGGTCATCCTCTTGAACCATCCGATTCCCATGATGGTACCGGCCTCCTCAATCTCCCCTGAGAGTTGCAGCATCGCATTGATGCCACTTCTAGAGGCAAACGGCAGATACTTTACCGCTCCGACGATGACCAATAGCCAGAAGGAGCCGTATAGTGCGGGGATGAAACCCCTGCGAACAGCAAACATCGAGAGGAAAATGGCACCGAAGGCCATGGAGGGCATGAGGTAGGGGAAGAATGTCAGGTTGTTTACCCAAGTGGCCAGCTTCGACCCCCTGCGTTTTGCTATGGAGTATCCTGCCAACATCCCCACAGTCCCTGCAATGAGGGAGACTATGATGGAGAGCTTGAGGCTATTTGTCAGACCCAGCCATATGGATGGGTTGCGCATAATGCCAGGCTCGCTGTTGGCGATGTCCGCCCTACCCGCTCCGATCCAGAACTCTGTGGTGAAGTTGGAGAACGAGTAGTCCCCAGGTGCCATGATGAAGGACTCAACGGCAAAGGAGAACAACGGTAAGATGGCGATCATCATCAGAAAAGTGATGAGCACAACAGTAAGCGGGGTCCTCCACTTGCGAAGGTTGAATAACGAGATATTGGAACTCTTTCCTGTAATGGTTGTGTAGGATTTCCTTCTTCCTGTTATCCACTGGTTAAGCATAAGGATGCCTACGCCAATGATGATCATGATAAGTGCCATGATATACCCATAGCCTGGGTTCATCCCGTTGAGGGTACGGAACATCTGGGTGGTCAGCACCTGATAACGGACTGGGCTGCCTAGGAAAGCCGGAACAGCAAAGGCACTCATGGTGGAGGAAAACACCAACAGGAAGGTGGACAGCAAGGCGGGTTTGACTATGGGAAGGGTAATCTTGGTCGTGATCTGCCAACGTGATGCATGCAGCAGCATTGCCGCCTCCTCAAGGTTAGCATCCATATTCCTGAGAATTCCACCTATGAGGATGTAGGCAAAGGGCGCGTAGTGCAACCCTTGTACGATAACTATGGGGAAGAGGCCGTAGGCAAACCAGTTTGCCGTCTCTATCCCAGTCAGCACGGTAAAGAGCCCGGGGGCTCCTCCGATGCGTGAGTTTCGGAAGAAGTTGAGCCAAGCCATCGCCAAGGTCCAGGCCGGCATGATATAGGGAAAGACAAAAACAGTGGATATGAAGCTTTTTGCCCTGAGGTTTGTCCGGGTAACCGCCCAGGCAAAGAAGCCTCCGACAGCAATGGCCATGACACAGGAAAGAAAAGCTACCACCATGGTATTCATGAATGGCTCATAAAAGGTCTTCTGGCTGGTTATGCCACTGGCAAACATCTTTTTCCAGTGGTAGAGGGTAAAAGTACCTACCTCTTGCTTTACAAAGCGTGCCTCTGATGAGTGGACGGTGATGGTGTCCCCTACAATGGTCAGCAGCGGGACAAGAGTCAGATACCCCAACACAACAAAGAGAAGAACTAGGATGATATTGTGAGGTTTCTTGATAAAGGACTTTAAGGTGTTCAATCGGCTTCTGGCACTCATGAGCTATTTCCTTACAAATGGCCTGCAGAAACCTGCAGGCCATTATGTTGATACGAGGTTTAGTAGATGTACTGGTTGAGGAACTCCTCAACTTCAGCACGGTTATCAAAACAGAAATCGCCATCCTCTTCAAC
>CAYMRN010000169.1:0-4560 GCA_964392855.1 uncultured Sphaerochaeta sp. | reverse complement strand
ACGAGATCACCCGTGTTGACGACTTGGAAATTTGTGCTTCCTTCTATGCAATGCTTCCATATTCACTTGAGAAGAAATAAATCAAAAGGTTTGTTTTGGGTAAATGATATGGTATACTAATAGCCACGGGAGGTGATTCCTCGTGGCTGTTTTGACCATCCGGGTACCCATGCTGTTTTTCAACAAATGATGGACGGTGGTATTCCGATGATAGGAGAGCCAAAGATGGAACTTTGGTCTGTTGGAAAGCCAGTTTGTACAGGTGTGGGGATCAGGATACTAATCCCTAGCCTCTTGCCACCTGACAGTACATCCGGAAAGTCTTTAGGCAACTCTGAGGGTGCTCCTGCACCCCCGTTGCCAAGACGTACTGCCTATACTGCGGATTTTCTGTTCTCGATGGGGTCAGCTGCCCCGCATTGGATGCAACAACACTTGGGAAGCCTGGTGCATCCATATACATTCTGCTTCCCACCTTCCTTGCTGTCACAGGACAGCTTGCGATGCCGGAGTTTGGACGGACTTCACCCTTTGGATGCTAGAAGTGTCAAAACTATCCAAAGTGAAGTCATCGTGTAGGAGAACCTATGAAGGATTCGCTGTTACTGAAGAATGTTTTCTGCTTGCAGACCAGTTTCGATAAGAAGGCATATACGGGTGCCGATCTTCTGGTTGTAGGCAACAAGGTAGCCAAGATCGCACCTGAGGGTGGGCTTGCTTCTGGAGAGGGTGTGAGGGTCATCGACTGTTCACACCACGTTGTCATACCGGGCCTAGTAAATACCCATCATCATTTTTACCAGACATTGACGCGCAACCATCCGGCAGTGCAGGATGCAAAGCTTTTTGACTGGCTCAAGTTTTTGTACGACGTATGGAAATATGTTGATGATGATGCTGTCTACTACTCCTCCATGCTGGCGATGGCCGAGCTGATGAAAACCGGCTGTACCCTGACCACAGACCATCACTACCTCTATCCCCGTTCCTTCAAGGGGGATCTCATGGGCTTGCAATTCAAGGCTGCAGACCAGCTTGGGATGCGCTTCAGCCCAACCAGGGGCTCGATGAGCCTGAGCAAGAAGGATGGGGGACTTCCCCCTGACAGCGTAGTGCAGAGCCTTGAGGAGATCCTCAGCGACAGTGAACGGTGTATCAGGACCTATCATGACAGTTCCCCGGATGCCATGCACAAGATAGCCCTCGCCCCATGCAGTCCTTTCAGTGTCACCAAGGAGCTTATGACCAAGACTGCAGAGCTTGCCCGCAAGTACGGTGTCAGGCTCCACACCCACCTGTGCGAGACTGCCGATGAGACAGCTTTCTGTCAACAGATGTACGGCACTACCCCTGTTGCCCTGATGCAGGAGTGCAACCTCATCGGAACTGATGTCTTTTATGCCCATGGGATTCACTTCAGTGATGAGGATCTCAAGGTCCTTAGGGATACAGGATCCCATATAGCCCATTGTCCCTCTTCCAATATGCGCTTAGGCAGTGGAATCTGCCGTGTGAAGGAGATGTTGGAAATGGGTATCAACGTCGGTATCGCCGTTGACGGCAGTGCAAGCAATGACAGCTCTGACATGCTTGCAGAGGTACGCCAGGCACTGTTGCTCCAGCGTGTCCACTATGGTTCTGATGGCCTCACCGCCAAGCAGGCTTTTACCATGGCAACAGAGAATGGTGCGAAGATGCTGAACTTTGGCAACGTAGGAAGGCTTGATGAGGGGTGGGCGGCAGACATGGCCATCTATGATGTCTCAACCATCCCGTACGCAGGAAGTCAGAGTGACCCTGTGGCAAGCCTGATCTTCTGTGGAAGCAACCACAATACCGCCTATACGATAATCAATGGGAAGGTTGTAGTAGACCAGGGGCAGCTGGTTGGATATGACGAGCAAGAACTTGCCGACAAGGCAAATGCCATCAGCGCCAAGCTCATGGATAAGGCTGCCAGAAAGGAGGCACTATGATACAGGAATTCCTTATTGCAAAAGATGCCGAGGATGCACTCAAAATGAAACGAAACAATCCCAGAAGCGTGTTTTACGCTGGAGGGACAGAGATAAACCGATTGAACTCCTCCCTTTCTGCAAAGACTGCCATCAGCCTTGGGAAGCTTGGTCTGGATACCATAACCGAAGATGACAGGTCTATTCGCATCGGCAGTATGGTCACCTTCCAGGATCTTGTGGATTCTGCCCTTGTTCCCCAGTGGCTGAAGGATGCCGCCCTGTACTGCGGCTCTTTTACCAAGAGGAACATGGCTACCATTGGGGGTAACTTGGCTATGCTGAGTGACCACTCCTACCTGGGGCCTGCCTTGCTTGCTTCCCGCGCAAGGGTGCTGACAGCAAACATCACCGAAGAGGGCTCGTACAACGAGGATAATATCCCCATTCGTGAGTACCATGCCTACCACCATCTGTTCAGCGGAACCCTGTTGCTGGGCCTCCTCATCTCCAAGGACAGTAGGTTTGTAGGGTCTTTGCGGTATGCAAATACCCTGCAAAGCCAAGCCGCTGTCACCGTAGGGTTTGGGGCAACCAAGAATGGTGAAGGGGTCATCGACCAGGTGCGTGTTTTTGCTGCAGTAAAGGGAATTGGCATGCAACGGCTTTCCGCTGTTGAGAATGCCATTGAGAATGGTGAGCTTACCACTAGACAGGATGTGCAGATTGCTGTTGGGCATGCGATCGAAGCGAAGGACGATAGTACCGGCACCTCCTCATACAAGCGATATATCGCTTGTGAGGGAATAGCACAACTATTTTCCAACTTCATTTGCGGAGGTGCAAAATGAACAAGATTACTCTTACCATAAACAATAAAAAACTGCAGGCACAAGTAGAGGGTGCAGAGTCACTTCGTTCCCTACTGGTCAGACTCGGCTATATCAGTGTCCGTGACAGTGATGACCGCGAAGGGTTTGCAGGAAGCGATACCATCATATTCAATGATAAGCCTGTCTATGCAAACCTGATGCTCGCCCTCCAGGCTGATGGAGCGACCATCCGCACAGCAGAAGGGCTGGGAAACAGCCGCAAGCTCAACGCTGTCCAACAGGCCATGATCGACGCAGGCGTTGTCCAGAGCGCATACAATGCACCGGCAGCTGCCCTGTTGCTCACCTGGCTGCTGGAGAAGGAGAAGAACCCTTCGAGAGCGCAGGTCGCTGATGTGCTTTCTGGTATTTTCATCCGTGATGCAGGATACGAGCACTACTATCTTGCTGTTGAGCTTGCCAAGGAGAAGCTTGCCACAGGCTCCTACAAGACAGCCATCTCTCCAACTTTCCGCGATCATCTCACCTATGTGGGCAAGCCCAAGTCCAAGGTGGACGGGCCCCAGCTTGTAGCAGGCGAGAAGAGCTTTGTAGAGGATCGGGTGCTTCCTGGATACAAGTCCATGGTGGTCCTACGATCCCCCTATGCCCATGCCTATATCAAGAGCATCGATACAGAAGAGGCCCTTGCAATGGAAGGTGTTGTGGATATCTTCACCTACAAGAACAGTTCCCAGGTAACCTACATGCAGGCTGGTCAGGGCAATCCCGAGCCGAGTCCCCATGACAGGCGCCTGTTCAATGAGAAGGTGAGGCACGTCGGTGACAGGGTTGCTGCCATTGTTGCAGATACCATGGAGCAGGCCATTGCCGCCCGGGATGCCATCAAGGTGGAGTATGAGGTCCTCAAGCCGATATTCACCGTTGAGGAAGCGATGGCGGAGGGGGCTCCGATCGTCCACAACGGAGTGGTCGAATATAAGGTGGGAGAGCCGGACAATCTGGCCGAATACAACAAGGATGCCGATCCTCGTGATGGCAAGGTCGTCTACCAGTTCCCCTTGCACGGCGATATCCGAAGAAACGTCGCCAGTGCCGCCCACGGGCAGATAGGGGATGTGGAGAAGGGTTTCAAGGAAGCTGATGCTGTGGTCGAACAGACCTACCAGACCAGCCAGATCCAGTGCACGCCCCTTGAGCCCCACCTCTGTTATGCAAAGATCGACAATGGCCGCTTGGTATTGCACGCTTCGACGCAGGTACCTTTCCACGTCAGGCGTATCGTCGCCTGGGTTTGTGAAATCCCTGAGAACAAGATTCATGTCATCAAGGAGAGGGTAGGTGGTGGCTATGGTTCCAAGCAGGATATCCTGGTTGAGGACCTGGTCGGCTATGCAACTTGGATCACCGGACAGCCCATTTACTACCGCAACACCCGAGAAGAGGAGTTCATCGCCAACTCGACCCGCCACCCAATGCGGATGACGGTGAAGATGGGGGCAAAGAAGGATGGAACACTGACAGCAGTCTATATGGATGTTCGTGCCAACACCGGCCCGTATGGCAACCACTGCCTTACCGTCCCTATGAATGCCTGTTCCAAGACACTGCCTCTGCTCAAGTGTGACAACATGAAGTTCGACGTAACTACCTACTATACAAACATTCTTCCTACAGGAGCCTACCAGGGCTATGGAGCCCCTAAGGGCACCTATTCGCTGATGGTCTGTATGGCAGAACTTGCTGACAAGCTTGGGATCGACTACTATCAG
>CAYMRN010000168.1:0-4584 GCA_964392855.1 uncultured Sphaerochaeta sp. | reverse complement strand
CCGCCTTATAGAGTACCTTAACCTGCTTATCAGCAAGCAGGCAGGCAAAGCAGAATTTCGTGCCTACGAGGCAGACCTGCATAGCACCAACCCCTTTGAGGTCAATGATGCCCTGGAAGCCGTCTTGAGCACCAGTGATGACGTGGAGAGCCTTGCCGATCCTGTTGCACAGTTTATCCGCTCTGTCAGCAAGTCCCTCGATGCCTACCCAAAGCCATCCTATCCAAAAGGTCATCTGCTCTGCTCCCTGCAAGAGGAAACTAGAAAGTTGCAGCATATTGCCTCTACGATGCGACAGCTCTCCTTACAGATCCAGCAGGCTGAACATGCCAAAAAGACCAAGAAAACGGGCATCGAAGAAGACTTGCATACGCCATCTCTTGAGAAGGCAGACAACCTTGTCAAGCTGAAACAGCTGGTAGCCTCGACTGACCTTCTGGGTTCACACTATGTACGGCTGCAGAATGAGCTTTTCCCTCTCTTTGAGATGGCTGAAGAGCACCACAGCTGTGTAAAGCTGATGTGGGCGTTGCAGGACAGGGCTCTGGCCTTGCAAAAGGCAGTAGGAGCAGAACATGCCTCGCTAGGTGAATTCTGGAAGAAATTCGGGCAGTTCTACTTCCATATGCAGATACTGCTCTACCGTGAAGAACATATCTTGTTCCCTGTTGCGTATAGGAGCATAGAGGATGCCAAAGAACGTTCAGCTCTTGTCAATATTGACAAAAAGGAGGTAGGCAAACACCTTTTTGTCTCTTCCACCGGCTCCCTGGACTTTGCCCTGTTGGAACGCATCTTCAACCTGTTGCCCTTGGATATTGCTTTCATCGACAGTGACGACCGTGTAGCGTTCTACTCTGATCCACCCCATAGGATCTTTCCCCGATCCCCAGAGGTGATAGGAAGACTGGTACAAAACTGCCACCCTCCAAAGAGTGTGGCAACAGTAGAGAAAATCCTCACCAGCTTCAAGGATGGCAGTGAGGATTCTCAAGAGTTTTATCTTACGATAGGAGGGAGGTTTGTCCACATCGAATACTTTGCAGTACGAGATGGTTCAGACACCTACCTGGGGACCTTGGAGGTCACCCAGGATGCCACCCATCTCAGGACTTTGGTTGGGGAGAAGCGATTACTGTAGGAGGCTGAGAGGGGGAGATGTACTTCTTCAGCAGAGTGGCTAGCGGGTTGTGCTCCAACTCCAGTATCTCCATCTCGCGGATTGCATTTTCAGGACTGTCGGAAGCATGGGCAGCATTGACACGGATATTGGTGCCAAATTCGCGCCTGATGGTCCCCGGAGGGGCCTTTTCCGGGTTGGTGGGTCCTAGGACCTTGCGAATCTCCTCTACAGCATTCACCCCTTCATAGATGAGTACCATACACTTAACAAGCCCCGGTTTGTCCAGGTCTTTCTCTTCGACCTTGCTGGGTTTCATGCCAGACATGAACTCCACGATGGTCTCGAACTGCTCCTCAGAGTACAAGTCCCCGAAGCTTTCTGTAAGTATGTCTTGGATCTGGTCGGGAAGCAAAATGTTGAAGTCCCGTTCCAGAAGTTCCCTAGCCTGCATACCATATACAGGGGCAAGCCTTTTCTTGAGACCATCCTTTACAGGGCCATAGAACTGCAGAGCCTGGGAAACGGACATCTTGAGCACCTTCATGCCTATGATGCGCAGTCCTGTCCTGGAGAACATGTCTATGATCATACCGGGGCGGGAGGATGCGTACTTCCAGTTGTCCGGCTTGATGATCACCAGAGTCCTTTCGGTACTGTCGGTCTTGTGTCTGGTCTCTATGATGTTCTTCTGATCAGGGAGCCAGGAGGCGAACAGCGAGAGGGTAGTGTCTGCTTCACTTTGGGTCAGGGCGGTAAGGACCGCCGGCTCAAAGTAGGAGACCGTGGTTTTTCGCTCGTCGGTAAAGATAAGGTCGGCATAGGTGTCTCGGATGGACTGCCCTGTGACCATCTCAACAGCATTGTAGTCAGGCTGGAAAGCTCCACACACCTGGGCGAGCTCTTTGCAAGGGTCCTCACCGCGGAATACCAGCAAGAGGGAGCGGTGGCGATACCCACCTGAGGGTGCGAGGTTCTGCTCAACATAATCACCGAGGATGACAGAGGCTATGAAGCTCTCCGCCTTTTCCCGTGTTCGGATGATAGAAGCATAATCTTGAGCTATCTTTAGGTCCATGGCGATCATCTGAGCGCCAACAAGTTCCAACGTTATGCGTGATAGCAGTCTGGATAAGACCCCTCCTGTACGACTTTTTGCTACAGTATATGGGGTCACCAGAACATACGACAAGGACTGTTCCATGAGCAGCCTCCTTCTAAGATGTCTGTAAAGACAATCCTACAAGGGGTTGACTCCATTTGTCCATCACAGATTCTTAAAAAAACAGTTAAATGACAGCAATTTGACAAGATTTCATAGCGATTAGCGATGCCTCATGGTTGTTCGGGGTTGTTCCTGCACAACAGGTGCTGTCGACACTGATGGATAGTTCGGGCCTGTAGGCCTTCAGCATCAGGGCATTGGAGATGACACAGATATCTGTGCATACACCCACAAGCTCCACGCTGGTGATGTCCGCCCTCCCTTTCAGTGCCTCTGCCATCTCCACCGAGCCAAAGGTCGGCTTTTCAAAGAATCGTCCCTTTGCAGCAAATTGCCCAAGCTCATCAATCAGGGCGTGACCCTCGGTCCCCTTGATGCAGTGTTCGACCGGCAGGCTTTTGCCTTCCGCACTCTCTAGGTAATCTTCATCGTGCGTGTCGAGGGTAAACCAGAGCTCCCCCTGGTGGGAGGCAATCTTCTCCTTGGTTTTCTGAACAATCGCCTGAGCTTCCTTTGTGCCCAGGGAGCCATACACAAAATCCTTTTGCATATCTACTACAATGAGCAGATCCTTAGAATGAGGTTTTCCACAATCCGTGTATTGAACAGTATGCATAGACATCTCCATGATCCTTACCGGTAAAGACTACTGAGGCCATGCTGTTACTTTTGATATCGCTGCGCCTGATCGTCTGTTTTGTTACGAATACAATAAACTTGATGTGATGGTCCTCTGATTGGGGATGGGGCTTGCTGCCCACATTCACATACAAGAGCCCATCGCGGTGCTTGAGTTCGGGAAGATGGTACTCAGAGCCCTCCCCCTTCTCCTTAATCTTGATCCTTTCCATTGGCTGCCCACAGCAGACAAGTGAGTGCCCACCGTTTTCAACAAGCTCAACGATGGATTGGCAGACCGGACACCAAAAAAAGACAATATTTCTAGCCATAGTGCCTCCTTGCATCTTAAACGTACTTCTCTTCAGGAGAATAACCAAGTCCTTTTCGGGGGTTTTGCCTCTTTTGTATAGCTTTTCCCTCTCAATCATATCTAAAAGCAATAAATCTCGGAAGATGGACGGCCCCCTTCACAGCTCGTTTGTAGTATGGTAGGCTCATACCTTGCATAACGCTTTTGGGGGAATGCGATGAATCTCACACTGCAGGAGAAGGAACCTTCCAACCTGTATGAAACGCCGCTGTTGCACCAGAGTTCTTTCTGGTCGCACGTGAAAGAAAAACAAGGCTACCAGACCAAAGCCTTTGATATTAAAGTCCGCTCTTCAGACATCTCAGACCAACAAGGGTCATCCTATCTGCTAGACGATGTGCTGGTGCTTCTCAGCCCGGTAAACCGTAGCCAGACCATCGGCTATGTTCCTTATGGGCCGGTTCTCAAACCCACAGAAGACAAGATGGGGCCTTTTTTGGAAGACCTCTCCTTGCAGCTTCAGGAGAAGTTGCCGGACAACTGCATCCTGCTCAGGTATGACCTGCCATGGCAACGAATCTGGGAAGATGAGGATGTCTCATTGCAGTCACAACAGTTGCGCCTGAACTGGGGTACCTCATCACACCAGATACGTAAATCTTGCTCTGACCAGCTGCCCTGTGACACCATGTTTGTTGACCTGAGGGGAAGTGAAGAGGACTTGCTTGCCCGCATGCATCACAAGACCCGCTACAATATCCGTCTCGCTCAGCGTAAAGGGGTAGAGATACGCGAGGTCACCCACAAGGAGCTTCCCATCTTCTACGCTCTCTACACTGAGACTTGCCAGCGTAACTACATACAACTGCATGACCTCTCATTCTTTGAATCGCTGTTTACCTTGGAACTGGAGAAACCATACTTCTCCTTGCTGGTGGCCTATCTTGATGGGGTGCCCCTCTCATCCATGTTCCTCACCCGCTCAGGAGATAGGGCAACCTACCTCTATGGAGCCTCCTCGTCCTTTAGGCGCAACAGCATGAGCACCTATGCCCTGCAGTGGAGGGCGATGCAGCTTGCCCGCTCATGGGGATGTACAAGCTACGACCTGTTCGGAGTCTCCCCTACAGAGGACAAGGATCATCCGATGAGCAGCCTCACCAAGTTCAAGAAAGGGTTCGGCGGGGAGTTTTTTCATCGCATGGGGTGTTGGGATTTCCTCTATGACCAGAGCCATTCAGAAGAACTCTATGCCTTTGAGATGACCAGCAAAGGGTATCACTGCCGCTGAAACAGCAGGGCAACCTC
>CAYMRN010000167.1:0-4586 GCA_964392855.1 uncultured Sphaerochaeta sp. | reverse complement strand
AACAAACGGCTGTATACCCTACTTCCTGTTGCACAAGGAACACCACAGCCTATGTATATATTTTTAGAGGCAACCTGAATGGATGAACAGCAAACGTACCTGGAACCGAGTCCCCTTTTGGACTATACCCATCCCGAGATACAGCAGCTCATCACGAGCAAGGGGTGGGATACTCCCAAAACCAAGACCGACCTCATAGGGGAGGTCTATACCTTCGTACGCGATGAGATCGCGTACGGGTATACCAAGTCCTTCTCCCTTCCAGCCTCCCAGATCCTTAGCAAAGGATATGGCAACTGCATTACCAAAAGCATCCTGCTTATGGCCCTGCTCAGGGCCGTAGGCATCCCATGCCGTTTCCATGCCATGACCATAAGCAAAGTCATATTCAGAGGCCTCTTGCCGCACCTTAGCTATAAGATGGCTATCAAGTGCCCCTACCACGCGTGGGTGGAGGTGCAGTACAACAACAAGTGGCTTGCAATGGAAGGGCACATCGTAGACAAGGCCTACCTCGTGAAACTCCAGGCAAAGTTCCCTGACTACATGGGAAGCTTCTACGGCTATGGCATAGCGGTGCTTAACTTCAAAAACCCTGATAACCGATGGAATGAAAACCACACCTATGTGCAGAACCAAGCGATAGAAGAAGATCTAGGGATCTTCCCTACCCCTGATGCCTTCTTTGCCCAACACCCCGAATCAGAGGCCTATACCCGCTCCTTCCGTTACAGGGTCCTTATGAGAAACCGCCTAAATAGGAGCATCAGGGCCGTAAGGGGCAAAGATAAGGCTCCTGCATAGCTTGTACCAACAAGCAAAAAGCAAAACAGCGCAGCAACAACAGTAAAGCCCATTTCTCTGATCGCTATCCACAAGCTCATCAACAGATACGGCCAGGTATAGTGTATTCTTATTCGCTGTATTTCTTTGTTTGTGCTTCTTTTGGTCCCCATTTGAGCAGGTTATTTACAACACCCCGACCTTTCGTAGCTCATCCCTCATAGCGGGCCTCTTCTTGTACCTTGGCTCCAATGCTGATAGGCACTCCTTGGCTACAGCTATCCCACCAAGGGAGACAAGTTCCTCCAACCAAGAGGCCAAGGCCCTATATTCGTTACGATTGGCAGCAGTCTCACCCCTTGCAAGGATGACCTGCTTGTACAGCAAGTACACCTCATCTCGATAGTGGGGAAGCAGCACATCCTGATAGCTATTCACCAGGGCGGGAACCTTCTGGACATAGGATAGCAACCTTTGATACCTCTTCTCAGCTTTGAGGACTTTGGGATACGTACCCTTCCCCCACGCCTTATTCGCTGCATCATTGGCTTCCAGCTCATCAAGCAATCCTTCTACGACAGTGTCCCACTCCCGCTCATCATAGCACCCCTTCAGGATGGGGTAGTATGCCAGGTTGTCCCGAAGGAGGAACCTTCGGGACAAAATGCGCATTTTTTCTCTGTTACCACTCACCTTGTAGACGCTAAATAGCAGGTCTTCCCATTCAGCACTACCATACAGATATCTACCTACGCTTTCCTTCTCTTTTACCAACCTCTCAGCAAGGTCATACTCCCCATCTTCCATGGCTTGGTCAAAAGCTAGCCTGCGCATGCTGTCATAGTGAAGATGCCCCAAGGCAAAAGAGTGAGCCTCTCTCACTCTCTGCTGCTTGAGCAGCAGAGAGTGCCTTAGTTCCACTGAGTTCTGAATGGTGACATTGAAACCCCACAACCCTTCTGTCTCATCAGCGGCTAGCTCGACCAGATAGTTTTCCAAAACATCCTGGTCGACCGATGAATCTGCAAAGCGAATACAGAGCCTGAGCAACGTAGCCTGGGCCTTACTGTCATAATAATCAGCTTCAGCAAAAAATTGGGAGAACAGCCACCTGGCATCCTCAAGCGAAGGCACAACCTCATCAAAGAGGGAGGCTATCTGAGACACAGCGGCTTCTACATCTTCAGCTATGTGGTCGGTGTCACAGTCGAAGGAGGCGAGCTCATGCACCATCATGGAGGCGATGGAACCGGCATACCGGATCCTCTCCTCCATGATGGCAGCTCGTATCATTTCCAAAAGTTCCTCAATCTTCTTCTTGAAGGTTGAGGTAAAGTGCCAAACATAGTTTTCTTCGTTTTCAGCTTCCCACTCGTAATCCCTTCCAAAATACGTAACCTCAGCGCCATGCATACAGGCAAGGCGGAACTCAATACCGAGGTTTTTCAGGTTGGTCTGCTCATCAGAGGAGGGAAAGGCCAATACAAGACCTGACATCAAGGAGGGACTCTTCTGAGCATACTCTGCCAAGAAGGCTACCAACGCCTCCTTGCTGACGCCTTCCAGAAGCGAGACGAGGTCGACAGACCCAGATCTCTCGACCTTCTTGGGATTTTCATCTGTATCACCTTCTTCATATTCATGTTCATCTTTTGGTTTCTCTTCCAGTCCATTTGGCGGTTCATTTTTGGCATTGGTGTTGCCTTTGTAGCTACCATTTCCCGTATCGATTTCCCTATCGTCCTCTTCAGTAAGCTGATGGCGCAGTGCATACAGCACTGCAACCTCATGCTTGCAGTGCTCGCCCCAGTCATAAGGGCAGGTGCAGGAGATATCCTCCACTTCCCTATCGTCATCAAGGTGAACTATCACTTCATATACCTTTGACCCTGCCACCTTTGCACTGTAGGTGTTTGGGCTTGTCTCTTCCAAGGATAGCACACTGCCTTCACTGTAATAGTCAGCACCGCGCATAAGGGTTATGTAAGGGTCAATGTAGTCTTCAAAGTCATCAAGGTTCATAGGGCCTCCAAGGCCTTGCATGATATCACAGGCTTTGGGTTTGCTGAAGAATCAGGCAGGGTCTTGTTGTTGTTCGGGCATCTGCAGCTAAGCAGGAGAAGCCACTGTCACCTGCATAGCTTCCAACAAATACAGACAAACAGATAAAACCATACAAACAGGAGACAACGGCAGTCACCACTGCACGTGCAAGGAATAACAGACAGGCCACAGGTTATGCAGGAGTGTTCTGATGGTCTTGCTTTGCTGTGGGACAGTCTGTCTCTAGAGGCTATACAGTGCTGGCAGTGGTAGGGCTCTTTTTGCACTGGATGATGCTATGCAGGTATGTTGGACTTCTTTTGGTTTGTTATTTCTCCCCCCTCCAGTAGAATAGGGGTATGAACAACAAAGCGATCAAGGAACTGAGTAAGGGTTTTGTCAGAGGGTTTGATGAAATTGAGAAGCACATCATGGCTTGGGGCAGGGAGAAGAAAAGCCTACAGAAAGATCTACATGCGTTGTTGGCCCTTAATGATGATGAGCGCTTTCCTGAAGGATATGGGGGCAGGAGTGCCGCCAACTATCTGCTGTCCCTAGTCCTTACCAGTCCTACAGCGATCAGGAGGTTATATACCAAGGCCGAGGCTGAGTTGACTTCCAATGCCAAAAAGGTCTTGTCCATATAAGCTACAGCCTTGAGGGAGATGCTCGGGCCTGCTTCTCTATGATGGGCACCACCCTCTTCTGGGGTGTCCCCACGTATTGGTATCAATCAAATATTCAAACACAAGCAACTACCTGCTTGAACATCGATCCCCTTATGGAAAAGATCAAACAAGAAGAAGCAAGGGAATCTCCAAAAATAAGCCAAAGCAGCATGGGTCCTTACAAAGGTATTGCTATAGGAGTCAGTTTGGAACCTTTTTCACATACTTCTTACCGATTCCACGTCCCTGGACCTCAATCAAGCCTGCATCGAGCATCTGCTTTATCAGGACAAAGGTTCTTGTCTTCTTGATGCCAAGTAAGAGTTGCACCTCTTCATCGGTTATGAATCCGTTTTGCTCAATCTGGCCATAAATCCGCTTGATCTGGGATTGCGTACCAAAGGTGCCCATTGGTTTATCAAGGGCTAGTTCCTCCCGCTGATTTTCATTCTGGTTTGGCAGGATCATCTTGAATGTATTTGGAGTGACTTCTATTCGAGCAGGCTCTTCAAAGTCCTTATACAATGCATGTATCTTCCGCACACCGGTTCCATAGGCCTCTACGAAGCCTAGTCGATGAAATATATCGGCAAGATGACGATTTCGAGGCTGGGAGATTCCACTTCCAATATCAGCTATGGTCAAACCTGAAACAAGCCCTCCGATTGATATAAACTCCATCTGCTTGCCTGTGATGTTGATAATGATGCTTCCGCTGTAGGCGTAGTCCCTATGCACGATTGCATTCAAGAGCGCTTCACGAATAGCCCCGGCCGGATAGTCCCAATGATCAATACGATTCAAGCCATCAATCCGTGCCTGATTCTGGTTGCAAAGCATGAGATAGGAGTACACCTCTTCTAATTGCTTGAGGACCGATCCTTTGAACTCCTTGGTATCCTTGAAGAGGGTTTTCGCTTCATCAGCAAAGAGGGCGACCTTTATCGTATGAGCACACTGATCTGAAAGCAGTAGACCTATATTTGTGTATAATCCGGACAAATCGGAAATTCCAAGCCTCGGATAGTGCTCCTTTCTAAAAGCAACTGACTTCTCTTCAAACGTTTCCTTGGCTTGCTCGAAGGTCAGTTC
>CAYMRN010000166.1:0-4619 GCA_964392855.1 uncultured Sphaerochaeta sp. | reverse complement strand
GCAAAACACTATGCAAAACAAAAAGCTGCTAGAAGGACTCTAGCAGCTTTTTGTGTAGGTGGCTCTGCAACCAGCATGTGTCTTTGTGGTTCTGGCAGGTCAGAGACTGGCTTGGATAGGCAGTGCAAATGAGATGGGTGGAGAGTAGCTCGCCAGTATCTTTGGGCCTCTGTGTCGACAACACCAAGAGGTAATGGTTGGAAAAGGGGAGCCCTTCATGATACTATCGGCTTGAGGGAGTTTACATTGGTTAAGATTTTGGTTGTCATCCCCTATAGTGAGTTGCAGGATGCCTTTGAGGAGGTCATCACCTCGTACAGCCATGAAGGGTTCAATATTTCCACCACACATATATTCGGGACCGACCCTAAGGTCATAGACACCTTGCAAGCGGATATCATCGTGGCCCGGGGTATCACTGCCAGTGCAATTGCAAAGCAAAAGCCCTCAGTCCATGTGATCCCCATTGCCTTGGGCAGCGGTGATTTGCTTACGGCTCTCTCTTTGGCAAAGAGGCAAGGGGGAAACTGCAATATCGGCGTCATCCTCAATGAGGAACTCTGTGACGAGGGCGATATCGCATCCCTTGTGGGGTATCCTGTCACCGTGGTGAAGGTCACCGACCAGAAAGATGTCAGGGAAGCCGTGTTCTCACTGCATGAAAACGGATGCACTGTCATGGTGGGTGGCTTGACGATGACAAGTATCTGCGAAGAAAACTCCATCCCCTTTGTCCATGTGAAGACAGGCTATCAGGCTATAGTGCGCGCAATCGAGGATGCCGTAGCTACCGCAAGGTCCTTGGAGAGGGCAAAGACCAGAGGGAACCTTTTGGAGACCCTCCTCAACAATGCCACCTATGCCCTCTTTGCCATAAACAGCTATGGTGTCATCATTGCAGGAAATCATCAGGCTGAGCAGCTTTTCTCCGTTTCTCCTCTGGAGGGAAGGTCCATTGATGTCATCTACAAGGGAAGCCGATGGTCCCAGACGGTGCTCTCAGGTTCTTTGGTAGAGGAGTTGCAGACCATCGGAGGACAACAAGTACTGGTAAGCCAGCAGCCCATTCGTGTAGATGAGCAGACCTCAGGGGTGCTGTTCACTTTCCAGAATGCTGAGATGATCCAGAAGACCGAACATAAGATCAGGACCGAACTGAACAGCAAAGGCCTGGTTGCCCGATATACATTTGGAGACATTATTGCAGAAAACTCCCAGATGCTCCAACTTGTTGAGAAGGCCAAACGGTTTAGCCAGGTCAATGGTTCCGTGCTGTTGTTGGGAGAGACCGGGACAGGGAAGGAACTGTTTGCCCAAAGCATCCATAACCACTCACCACGAAGCAAGGAACCGTTTGTGGCAGTCAACTGCGCTGCCCTCCCTGAACAGCTATTGGAGAGTGAACTCTTTGGCTACTGTGAAGGGGCCTTCACCGGAGCAAGCAAGGGAGGGAAGGTTGGGCTGTTTGAACTCGCACACAAGGGAACCCTCTTCCTGGATGAGATAGGGGAGATGCCCATAGTCCTCCAGGCTAAATTGCTGCGAGTCCTCCAGGAGAAGGAAGTGCGGAAAATTGGTGCTGATATGGTCATCCCTGTGGATGTCCGGATCATCAGCGCCGCAAACTGCAATATCATGGAAAGGGTCAGGGATGGCAGTTTCCGCCTTGACCTGTTTTATCGCATCAGCCTGCTAAGCCTGCAGATTACCAGCCTTAGGGAACGAAAAGATGATATAGGTGTCCTGTTCCGATATTTTGTTGAGCAGTATTGCATACGGCACAAGCAGAAGGTTCCGACGATTACAGATGCTGCCATTGATGCTCTGAATCAGTTTTACTGGCCAGGGAATATTCGTGAATTGCGCAATGCCGCCGAGCGTCTGGTCATCCTCCACACCTCTAAAGAGGTTGGGGTTGCAGAAATCGAGGAGCTTGATATTGGTTCTACCAGCTTGTACGGGGAAGACTTGCCTCCACCTCCCTCTGCAAAACGTCGAAAGACGAGCACCCTGTCCGATAGGGAGCTCTATGAGGAGTTTCTTTCCAGCGGGCTGACAAGAGAAGCCTTTGCCCGGCAGGTGGGACTGAGCAGGACTACCTTGTGGAGGAAGTTTTCACAGTTTGGTGCCCAATAAAAATATGTTTCAAATTGTTTCAACTGAAACATGAAACATAATTTGAAACATGAAACATACGTTTTTCTCAACAGTACAATTTTCTTGCATATATCATAAGCTAATTTTAAGTTCTTGTATAGTAAGGTTTTAAAAAGTATAAGACAAGAAACATCCAATTCATCGCACACAATATTTCCCTATTGGCATGTTACTTGCATCCCTATCAGTGATGGCGGTAAGTTGTGCCGACATGAAACACACTGGAAAAGGACCTTTTGATGAACAAAAAACCTGTATTGGGAATATTGCTTGGCGATGGAGCCGGCGTCGGACCTGAAATTGTGGCTAAGCTTGCGGTGGCTGATTTTTATGCCAAGCATTGTGCTCCGATCATACTAGGAGATGCAAGGATCCTTGAACGTGCATTTGCCATCATCGGTTCTTCTGTCCCCTTGCAGATACTTGAAACTGTAGAAGAAGCTGATTGGTCCAAAGGCCTTCCTGTGCTGGACCAGAAGAACCAGGACCCCAAGGATGTGCCTCTTGGCAAGCTGCTGAAAGAGTGTGGGAAAGCAAACCTGCAGATGCTCGAGCTTGGTGTCCAGCTGTATAAAGAGAAGAAGATTGAAGGGTTCTGCTTTGCCCCACTGAACAAGGCAGGAATGAAGGAAGCCGGGTGCACGATGGAGAGCGAACACCATTTTTTGGCAGAGCTGTTCGGTCATACCGAACCCTTTGGTGAGATAAATGTAGTGGGCGATCTTTGGACCACCCGGACGACAAGCCATATCCCCATCAGTGAAGTCAGCAGTCATCTTACCGTCGACACCATTCTCCGTGCTGTGCGTCTTGCTGACTCCTCAATACGGAACAGCGGAATTGCCAAGCCCCGCCTGGCTCTGGCAGCACTCAATCCCCATGCAGGGGAGAACGGCATGTGTGGACGCGAAGAGATCGATGTCATCATACCTGCCATCGAAAAAGCTCAAGAGATGGGTATCGATGCAACAGGTCCCTACCCAAGTGACATTACCTTTATCAAGGCATTTAAAGGGGAGTTTGACGGTGTGGTCACCATGTACCACGACCAGGGCCAGATAGCTCTCAAGCTCAGGGGCTTTGATGAGGGAATCACCATAGCAGGGGGGCTTCCTGCCCCGATCGTGACGTGCGCGCATGGGACAGCATATGATATTGCTGGCAAAGGTATCGTAAAGACCCTTGCCTTTGAGAATGCAGTCAAGATGGCAAGCAAGATGGCTAACCATCTGGCTAAAAGAGACTGAGGAGTCGTCTAGGTATGCAGAAGAAAAAGATAACGAGCCAGATGCTGATTCCAGTGTTTTCAGCAGTGATCGCCGTTTTGTTCATTTCTCTGGGGTATTTCAAGTATGGCTTTTGGCACCCTACAAGGGGGCCTTTGTCAGGATTTTTCCCAGTAATTATCGGGGTCATTCTGTTTATAATAAGTGTTTTGGCTTTTGTATCAGCATTGAAAACAGAAAACACCTCGTATCCCTTGGAAAATTGGTACCCTGCATTGGGGACAGTGGCGATCATGCTATCCACTCTGGTAATTGGCATGCTGCCCTCTCTGGCAATATTTGTAGTGGTTTGGATGAGATGGTTTGAAAAGTACTCTTGGAAAACTACCTTGATTGTCTTTGCCATCATCATGGGGATAGTTTTAGGTGCCTTTATGTACTGGCTCGGTGTTCCTTTTCCAAAAGGGATCATCTTCGACTTAATCTTCAACTAAGGGGGACCAGATGGAAAATTTGACAATGCTGTTTGAGGGCTTTGCCGTAGTCCTGACAGTACAGAACGTTTTAGTGGTCCTACTTGGGGCAGTCCTTGGGTTGATAGTTGGGGCAATGCCCGGTATTGGTTCTCTTGCAGGCGTGGCACTCTTGTTGCCGCTCACCTATAAGTTCAATCCGACCACTGCGATTATCATGCTTGGTTCATTGTATTATGCAAATATGTATGGAGGAGCATTCAGCGCTATCCTGCTCAATATCCCCGGGGATTCGCCGGCTGTCATGACTGCCCTTGATGGGTATCCTATGGCAACCAAGGGCAATCGTCCGGGTCAGGCTCTGTTCACTTCCAACGTCTCCTCCTTCGTAGGGGGTCTCATTGGGATGATAATCCTCACCTTTACCGGTCCTGCCTTGGCAAACCTAGGGCTGAAGTTCGGACCAGCTGAGATGACGGCCCTGTTGCTTGTCGCTATGACAAGTATTGGCTGGCTGGTAGGGGAGAATCCGACCAAGGGTGTTATCCTTACCCTGGTGGGTATCCTTATCGCATCCATGGGGATGGATACCCTCACCGGTAGCCCTCGCTTTGATTTCGGCAACATCTATCTGCTTGGTGGAGTTCCCTTCACCCCGTTTGTAATCGGTACAGTCGGTTTTTCACAGGTAATGAAGCTTATGGAAGAGCGGAATAAGAAGGTAGAGGCAAAAGTGGGGCAGAACCTTACCATCAGGGGATCC
>CAYMRN010000165.1:0-4623 GCA_964392855.1 uncultured Sphaerochaeta sp. | reverse complement strand
CGATCTTGGTATCCTGGTCATAGGTACGGAAAAACCCTGTGGAGAACACATCACGCATTGGTGAAGGTGCCACCCCATAGGAGCGTTCAAACTCCTGTAGCAGTAAAACAAGTTCCTCCCTTTCAGAAGGGGAGAGCCTATGATCCTGGTTCTGTATCTCTGCAAGCAGGGTCATGACCTTATCTGCACTGAAAGGCCTTGCTGCAACCTGGCCTTCGATGAGCCCACGGACTTGGGCCACATCAAGGACCCTATATACACGGTGCCCTATGGGAATGGAGGTATGGATGGCAGCGGCCAAAGGGAGCATCCCCATAGCAACCACAACCAAAAGGACGATGATACTTTTACCCCAGATTTTCCTACTCAACAGTACCCTACTCCCTTTCAACAGCTTCGAGCTGTCCGACAAACCACTCTTGCAAAGCAGTTATCCTTCGCAAGAAAGAAGAGGGAAGATCCACAGATATTCCCAATACGGAAATTTTGGGATCCCTATCCTCAATGGTCGTCAAGGCCATCAGGAGCAACCCATCATCAAGGAGGTAGGTACTCATGCTGACGGATAATTTCTCCTTGGGAACAGCAGTGAATATTCCAAACACTTTTATGGTACTGATATTGGTGATCTCAACAAAGATCTCCCTGTCACTGTTGGTATAGGTGTGCAGATAGCGATTCCCCCCAAAGGAAGAGTCCCTCTGAAAGACATAGCTTTGCTCTGTCTTCGGAAACACCGTGGCAACAGGATCGGGAAGGAGTCTGTTCAGATTCTTCTCATCTTCCATGTAGGAAGACTTTTCGATGAGCACCTTGGGCTTGTTGCCTGCCCGATGGGAGATGTACGTGATTCCTTCCTGGGTCGATATCGCCCGTATCGCATTAAAGACAGCAAGCTGCCTCTCGCTTGTCCCCATCGCCTTAAGTTTCGGGCCATAGGGAATATAGCTTACAGCGGCAATGGAAAAACTATTCTCGGCACGCTGGGCAACAGAGGAACGGCGACTTGCTTCAGTCCCGGGAACAAACAGGTGGTCGATCATAGAGCCACCTATAGTTTCAGCATCAAGGATCTCCCCATCGGCCAGCGCCTGGTACGCGCCTTCATCCAAAAGGGGGAGGGCTTGCCTAAAATCATCAAAGGCAAAAAGGGTACCAAGGGATAAAACCCCAACACAAACAAAAATTACCAGCTTCTTAAGCATTGTCTACTCCAATCTTTAATAGGCGTTTTCATTTACAAAACCTTTCAAGAATGTAAACAATACAATTTTTATATCAAAAAGAAAACTCCAGTTGCGAATGTAGTAGAGATCAAACTCAATTCTCTTCTCCAATGAGGTGTTTCCCCTCAACCCATTTACCTGAGCCCAACCAGAGATACCGGCCTTTGCACGATGGCGCATCCGGTATCCTGCTATCTCGCCATTGAACTTCTTCACAAGCTCGGGCCTCTCAGGGCGAGGACCGATAAGGCTCATGGAACCCTCAAACACATTGAACAGCTGAGGCAACTCATCAAGACTGGTCTTACGCATCAGCCTGCCGATTTTGGTAACCCTCGGGTCATTCTCCTCTGTCCAGTTCTCGGTATCCTCAGGAAGGTCGGCTCGCATGCTACGAAACTTGTACATGGTGAAGATCTCTTCATTGCGGGTTACCCGCCTCTGCTTGTAGATGACAGGACCGGGAGAAGTAAGCTTGATAAGAAGAGCGATAAGCAGCAGCAAGGGCGAAAGGATGATAATTCCCAGACCAGAGGAGACAATATCAAACAAACGCTTGATGATCCTCTGGAAAACCCCGATTTCAGCAGCATTCAGGTGCAACATCGGGATCAAGCGGAAGTCAGAGATCTGCGTCCCGATATAGGACTCGGGAAGTGAGGGAAGCAGTACGACCTTCTCATTCAGCAGATCCAAACCTTGGGCAGTCATCTTCTCCTGGCGCTCAAACTCTGTACCGGGATACCCGATGACCACAAGATCAGGCTGGGTTGCAGTGACAGCATCCCTTAGCGTGGGGAATTGCAGTTGTTTACTTCCACCAATAGGAGCACCCTCACCATCATACTGACCAATTATCTTGACACCATTGGTCAATCCGCTATGCAAGGCCCTTTCGTATTCCTTCAGCTTATCGCCAAAGCCTACCAGCATGATCCTTCTGGTAAACTTGCCCCTGGCATAGGCATCTTGGATATATGAGGATATGAGCGCCCGCTCTACAATGAGAAACACCACTGCCATAAAAAAATGTATCGCAATAGCGATACGGCTGACCTTATCAGAAAATCCAAAGTAGAGGGTGATGACAAGGAGCAGGAATGCCTGAAACGAGCTCTTCACCAAATTTGCCGTCTCTTTACGCCAGGAGCGATCAAGCTCGTCCACATAGAGGTCATTTCTGCTGATAAAGAAAATATACATGACGACAATTAGCGGAACCAGCCTGAGAAACAGATTAAAAGAGCTCAACTTACCTTCGGGGACAACATAGAAACGCAGAAACCCAGCCAGTATCCATGATGCGGCAACAGCAATCGCGTCCGAAACAACTTTTATACCAAGTAGCAGACGACCCGATTTTTTCATTCTTCCTACCCCTCACTAACCCTAATGGAAAAGACTCTAGCAAAGCGACAAGCACCTATCATACTACAAGCACACCCCCTTTCAAAAACAGAAAGGCTGAACGGCTGAACACCAAGTGTTTCAATGAAAAGCTCCAATCGAATCATATAGTAGCATTAATTGGCTGCTTTCGAAACCATTATCAGGGAGTAAAACCACTATATTGTCCTGATCATCTTTGACCTGAGGGGACTGACCCTGCTCAAATACGCAGGTGGTCGTCATAGCGGTCGCTGAGGATCCTTCTGCAATACGAATCCTTCTGCTTGAGAATCTTTGAACCTCGGGTGATCTTACAAAGGGAAATCCCATGGTTGGCAGCTATCTCACGCTGAGGAAGCCCACGATAGAGGTCCTTCATCAGATTCCAGCGCAAGGCAAAATCCTTTAACTCACTGGGGGTGAACACCTCGGTAAAAAGCTTTTGCATCTGCTTCTCATCTGTTGTCTTGGCAAACACCTTGACCAGGTCCGCTAAATCATTATCCATTGTCGTTACCCTCCTGTGAGTCTCTGTCAATACTACAGAGAGAAACGATGGCGGTCAAGCAAAGTCTCTATACACCGGTAAAGCAACCTTCCCCCCTGTATGCACCATCTGTTTCTCACCGCTTGACTTGCCTGTCTGCTCTCCTTATTCCTGGCTCCCGGCTTTTCACCTCCAATCCATATTCCTCTTCTGGCCAGAGTAGCCAAAAAGGTTGGCATAGCGTATCATAGGATACGAGTATCCTTTTTGTATAAACATTCGTTGTAAGGAGACAAGCCTCATGAAATATACCCCTTTTTTTGAAACACAACTCTCTCAGATAGCCTTGGGATGCGACCACTATGGTGAAGCAATCCCTGAAAAGACAGCACTGGAACAGCTGGATATCTATGCTGATCATGGAGGGAACCTCCTTGATACTGCTCATATATATGGACAGGAGAAGGAGGGTGGCCCCTCAACCAGTGAACAAGTCCTGGGAAGGTGGCTACGCACTAACAACAATCGCAACCAGATGGTGATCGCCACAAAAGGGTGCCACCCCTACAAGGATGACATGAAGCGGGGCAGGATCACCGAAAAGGATATGATGGCTGACATCCAGCGAAGCCTGGACCAGCTGCAGACAGACAGCGTCGACATCTGGTTCTTCCATCGCGACGACCTGACTATGGGCACTGATGAAATCATTGACATGGGAAATATCCTTATAGACAAAAAACTGACCCGACACCTCGGTGTTTCCAACTGGACCACCTCCCGGATAGAAGAGGCGAACCACTGGGCAAAAAACCATGCTAAGAACCTGTTTGTCATCAGCGAAATCCAGTGGAGCCTGGCCCACTGCACCCCTGAGACGTGGGGCGACGAGAGCATTGTCTGCATGACCGAAACAGAACGGTTGTGGTACGAACAACACAACTTCCCTGTCATGGCCTTCTCCTCACAGGCAAAAGGCCTCTTTTCCAAGCTCATAGCAGGCAAGGAAGAAGAGCTTTCAAAGCGGGCTCGCGAACGTTTCCTAACTGAAGAGAACCTTGCCATACTCCCTCGTTGCAAGTCCCTCTCTCTGGAACTTGGAGTGACACCGGCAGCACTGTGCATGGCCTACCTCACCAGCCAGAAAAACCCGACCATCGCCATAGCAGGATCGAGCAAGGTCTCCCAGATAACCGAGACCCTCGCAGGAGCTGACTTGAGCCTCACCGCTTCCCAGCTGGCATACCTACGATGACAGGCTACAGGACGGGGGTAGCGCTCACCCTTCTTTCATCGAGCTTCTTTGGCCTCATGGGCCTGTTCAACAGGCTTGCCAAGGATGGCGGGCTTGGCCTGTACGAGCGCATTACCCTCAGGTTCCTTGTAGCCGCTGCCATCCTTTGGGCACTACTGAAGATACAAGGCAAAAGCACCACGATCCCCAAGCATTTGCGGGCTCGCCTTTTTGTCTCCTCCTCCCTCTTTTTCGGAGGGACGAGTTACCTGCTCTTCCTCTCCTAT
>CAYMRN010000164.1:0-4626 GCA_964392855.1 uncultured Sphaerochaeta sp. | reverse complement strand
GCGTAATACCTCATAGGGGTGGTGTTCATCCGCCTCCTGAAGAGCCGGACAAGAGAACAACAGCACAGCCCCACGACGCTTGCTATCTGGGTGAGGTTCAGATTCTCAAACACATTGCCCTGCATATACCTGATGGCCTTCTCAATGCGGACATGTGTTGTGGTACTCTTTTCTGAGACGCTGCCTGCCAGCTGGTTATAGAGGAACCCCAGAAGCTGATGGCATGCACTGAGGCGAAGCTCCTTTTTGCCACTGAGGGCCTTGTCCCGCACCTCCTCAAAGAAGAATCTCCAGTCTGTCCCTATATGCAGAGGGTGCTTGCCCTCGAGCTTGGAGAAGAGGCCCCTCTCCTCAGGACAATCAATCAGGGTGGCGTAGTAGGTCAGGTTCGCCCCCTGTTCAGTTTGGATGCTGTGCTCCTTCTCATCAGAGGTGACGAACAGAGAGCCAGGTGCTATGGTGAACCTGGCATTGCCATTGGTGAAGGTTCCGCTCCCACTGACAAAGTAGTGGACCTCGAACGAACCCTCCTCGTGGCTGTGCACCCTCTGGTGCCACCGAAGCTCCTCCTTTTCGTGCATCTGATAGACAAAGACTGCATCAAGAATTTTCATAAGTCAATAATACATATGTTATTCCAATCCTGTCTATGGGTATCCTCGCCCTTGCATTGGATGCTGTATGCAGCAAGGAGGATTCCCTATGCAAATTGTTGCCGGAATTGACACTGGAACCCAGAGCACCAAAGTTCTTTGTTATGATGTCGTAAAGAAAAGAGTGGTGGCAAATGTGAGTGCTCCCCATGCCATGATTCAGGGCGATGACGGTACGCGTGAGCAAAAAGCCATATGGTACCTTGATGCGATACGGGCATGCTTTGCAGCGATCGACCCCAAAATTCGCAAACAGATTTCAGCTATAGGCGTTTCCGCCCAGCAGCACGGCTTCGTGCCGGTGGGCGGAAAGGGTGAGGTCCTCTCTCCGGTAAAGCTGTGGTGTGATACTGCAACCAGCGAGGAGTGTGACATCCTCACCGAAAGGTTGGGTGGACAGGAGCGTGTATTCTCCCTGATAGACAACCAGATCCTTGTCGGATACACAGCTTCCAAGGTGCTCCACCTCAAGAGGCACAACCGCCAAGCGTATGACAAGCTAGAGCACATCCTGCTGCCCCATGACTACATCAACTTCTATCTTACGGGAGTTTATTCTGCTGAGGCTGGAGATGCTTCCGGCACCGCCTTTTTCGATGTGAGCAATAGGAGATGGAGTGAAGAGGTCCTCTGTGCCATAGACGACAAGCGCTCGCTCTTGGATATGCTTCCACCCCTAGTGGAGGCAGGCGAGGCGTGCGGCACAGTGACTGCCGAGGCTGCAAAACAGCTTGGCATCCCTAAGGGCATCCCCGTCTCCTCAGGCTGTGGGGACAACATGGCCTCTGCGTTGGGAACCGGGTGTGTGAAGGCCGGTTCGTTGACAATGAGCATGGGAACCAGCGGAACACTCTTTGGATATAGTGACAGCATCGTTTCGGACAGGGCAGGGCGGCTTGCCGCATTCTGCTCCTCAAGCGGAGGGTATCTTCCGCTGTTGTGCACGATGAACTGTACCATCACCACCGAGAGTATCCGTTCTCTGTTTGGCCATGGGGTGAAAGAGCTCGACCTGTTGGCCAGCAAGGCTCCCATAGGGTGTGAGGGAGTTCCGATGCTGCCCTTCCTCAACGGGGAACGGGTCCCGAATCTTCCCCATGGCAAGGGTGTTCTGGCAGGGTTCGACCCTTCCAACATGCAGGTGGAGAATATCGCCCGTGCCGCCTTGGAAAGCTCCATCTATGCGATGAAGGGTGGGCTTGAAGCCTTTGGCGAGCTTGGCTTTAAGCCCAGGCACCTGGTGTTGACCGGAGGCGGCTCACAAAGCGCTATCTGGAGGAAGATAGCCTCTGATGTGCTGTTTCTGCCCATCTCTGTGCCCAGTATTGTCGAAAGTGCTGCCTTTGGAGCAGCGCTTCAGGCGCTGTGGACTGTGAGCGGAGAGAATATCGAGGAGGTCTCTGCTTCGCATGTGCAGTTTGATGAGGAGAAGGGGTGTGAACCCAGTGAAGAGAATCACGAAGCGTATGAAAAGGCGTATGAACGCTACCAGGGATATGTGAAGGCTATGACACCCCTGTTCAAGTAGGAGGAAATCCATGGGCTATTTTGTAGGTGATAAAGAGTATTTCAAGGGCATAGGGAAAATTGGGTTTGAGGGTAAGGACAGCAAGAATCCCCTCGCTTTCAAGTTCTATGATGCAAAGAAAAAGATCGGGGGCAAGACCATGGAGGAGCACCTGAGGTTTGCCACCGCGTACTGGCATAGCTTCTGTGCAGATGGCTCTGACCCCTTTGGCAGCCCCACCATGGAGCATCCCTTCCCGATGCAGGACCCGATGGCAAAGGCCGATGCCGCTTTTGAGTTCTTCACCAAACTGGGTACCCCATACTACTGCTTCCATGACGCTGACGTTTGCCCTGAGGGGGAAAGCGTCAAAGAGTATGAATCAAACCTGCAAAAGATGTCGGATGCACTGTTGGAAAGACAGGAGCAGACCGGGGTGAAGCTGCTGTGGAACACCGCCAACGTCTTTACCCATCCCAGGTATATGCATGGGGCGGCTACGAATCCCGACTTCTCTGTTGTAGCAAGGGCTGCTGTGCAGGTGAAGGCATGCCTCGATGCCAACGTCAAGCTCCGTGGTGAGAACTATGTGTTTTGGGGTGGACGCGAAGGGTATTCGACACTGCTGAATACGAACATGAAGCGTGAACGCGAGCATCTGGCTAGATTCTTGACCATGGCCCGTGACTACGGACGCAGCATCGGTTTCAAGGGGACCTTCCTCATCGAGCCCAAGCCGATGGAACCTACCAAGCACCAGTACGACTATGATGCGGCGACAACCATAGCCTTCATCAGGGAGTTTGGCCTTGATGGGGATTTCAAGTGCAATATAGAAGCCAATCATGCAACCCTGGCCGGCCATACCTTCGAGCATGACCTGCAGGTCTGCTCCGACAGCAATATGCTCGGAAGTGTCGATGCCAACCAAGGCGATGCTCAGAACGGTTGGGATACTGATGAGTTTCCCACTAACGTCTATGCGACAACCCTTGCCATGCTGGTGATCCTCAAGGGTGGGGGACTTGGGCATGGGGGGTTGAACTTTGATGCCAAGCGCAGAAGGGAGTCCACCGACTATGAGGATCTCTTCCTTGCCCATATAGGGGGGATGGACAGTTTTGCCTTTGGGTTTGAGGTCGCTACAAAGATTATTGAGGACAGGGTCCTCTCTGACTTTGTAACAGAGCGCTACTCCTCCTTTGATACAGGGCTTGGCAAGAAGTTTGCCCAGGGCTCAATGGACCTGGCCTCTCTTGCCGAGTACGGACGCACTGTCACCATCATGCAGAGAAGTGGCAAGCAGGAGATGCTGCAGAACCTGTTGAACTCCTATATCCTGGGTTAGGCGCCTAGGAAGGGAACGAGGAAGATATAGCTGACAGTGCTGATCACACCAGTCACTGACGATGTGAAAGATGATAACTTTCCTTTGTCAGTGCATTGTTGTGTGTAGGCAGTCGATACCGTTGCAATTGGTGCGAAGAAGAGCAGGATGAGGGTGACCTTGACCATGGGCGAGAAGCTGCTAAAGGTCCATATCAGGACAGAAAAAATGATTGCTACCAGATAGCGCATGCTGATCACCTTCACAGCCTGCTTCATCCAGCCCTTCTCAAAATGGAAATCAAGCATGATGCCTATCATCAGCATGGCAACGATAGGATTGGCCTTGCCTATGGCTGTCATCCATTCGATGAGGAAGACAGGGAGTCTCAGGCCACAAAGTGAGAGCAGTATCATCAGCAGATAGGAGAGGAAGGGCACTGACCGCAGCAGCTTTTTCAGGATGTCCTTGATGCTTGGTCTCTGGCCTGTTGCCACAGAACTCCCCAAGGAGTAGACAAAGCCCGTAGTCATCAGGGCATTTCCCAGGTCAAAGAGCGATGCGACAACCAACCCTGGTCCCCCATAGAGGGCCTGTACAAAGGGAAAGGTAAAGTTGCCGACATTATAGGTCGGGGTGTTGAAGATCGCATAGCCTTGCATCTCCTTGGATTCCTTGAGCATTATCAGGTAGGCAAGGATCATCAGAATCACATTGATGACAATACCCAGGAGAATCAGAAGGAACAGGGAAGGTATTAGTTCAAAGGATTGGAAGCCTGCTATGATGGCTGCCGGCAGCGTTATGTTCAAGGCGATCTGCGACAGTACATGCCCATCTTTTTCTGAGAACAACCCCGCTCGTTTGAGCAGGTTGGCCAGCAGTATGAGAAAGAGGAAAAGTAGGGGTTGTGAGAGGGTGCTTGTCATGCTTTGTGTCCCTTCTTTAGTAGGGGAATGGAGAGTGAGCGTCTCTTGTTTCTTGAAACGAGGTAGGAGCCGAGGATGATCAGGGTCGAGCCCAAGGCGAAGGTTGTCGGTAGGCTCTCCCCGAGCAACAGTACCCCCGCAAGGATTGCCGTCACCGGTTCGAACACGCTGAGAATCGATGCCTTCTCACTTCCTATGGTCCTGATGCCA
>CAYMRN010000163.1:0-4637 GCA_964392855.1 uncultured Sphaerochaeta sp. | reverse complement strand
CTAATCTTGACGAGTGGCCCAACTACTGGTACCTTCTAGATATGAAATTATCTACAAAAGGTCGTTATTCATTGGAGACTATGGTCTTTCTCTCTACCTGCAGAGAAAATTGTAGTATCCGCTCGATAAGCGAGGCCACTGGCATAAGCAGTGGATATCTTGAGCAGCTCATGATTCCCCTCAAGAAGTTCAACCTGGTTGAGTCACAACGGGGTGTGCAGGGTGGCTATCGTGTTGCCAGGAGAGACATCACCTGCGGTGAGGTTCTCTCGGCCAGTGAGGGAATATTTACTCCAACGCCCTGTGAGGATTGTAATCAGAGCGATTCATGCAAGACCCATCAGATTTGGTCAATGCTGCAAGATACGGTAAGCGATTTTGCCAACCAGATATTGATCGAGGATCTGGCTTCTCATTTGATCGAATCTGAAGCTGGAGGTGGAATTTGAAAGTATCAACCCGTGGACGCTATGGGCTAAGGTTGCTTGTGGACCTTGCAGAACACTCGAGTGACCTGCCGGTTGCCCTCTCTCAGGTCGCCGCCCGGCAGGACTTGAGCGAAAAATACCTGCAACAGGTTGCCTTGCTCCTGACCCGTGGAGGATATCTCGTATCGGTCAAGGGCGCAGGGGGTGGCTATCTGTTGAGCAGGAGTGCCGACCAGATTCTCATTTATGATGTCTTTGACCTTCTCGAGGGCAATATCGCTTTTGCGGAGATGCCACAAAAAGAGGAGACGCCCATCCAGCGGTGCATCCGTATCCACTTCTTTCAAAAACTGGATGAGAAGATCAAGCAGACCTTTGAAGGGGTGACCTTGGCAGATGTCACCAAGGCTGAGTGGTTCACCTACATGATCTGAGAGCGTAGAGGGTTGACAAGGGTACGGTAATAATTGCACAATCTCCCATAGGATTACTATGATTTAATGGCAACCCTATAATGCAAGGAGCAGCGGATGAGCGCGAACATATATGAAGACATAACAGGAAAAATTGGAAATACCCCCTTGGTGAGAATTAACAGGCTCAACGACGGGCATGCTACCATTCTTGCCAAGGTGGAGAGCTTCAACCCTCTTTCCAGTGTAAAGGACCGCATCGCCCTCTCTATGATCGAGGGTGCCGAAAAGCAGGGTCTCCTGAAGGAAGGTTCTGTGATAATCGAGCCGACCAGTGGCAACACAGGGGTAGGGCTTGCCTATATAGCGGCGGTAAAAGGCTATCGCCTCATCATAACCATGCCTGAGAGCATGAGCATAGAGAGACGCAAGCTGCTCTCAGCTTTAGGAGCCGAGCTTGTCCTGACCGACGGCTCGATGGGCATGCGGGGAGCCATTGCCAAGGCTGAGGAGCTCTCTTCGACCATACCCAACTCCTTCATACCGGCACAGTTTGACAACATGGACAACGCCAAGGCTCACTATGAGCATACCGGACCTGAAATCTGGGAAGACAGCGGTCACCAGGTCGATATCTTCATTGCAGGGGTCGGTACCGGTGGGACAATCACAGGGGTAGGGCGCTACCTTAAGGAGAAGAATCCGCAAACCCTTGTGGTTGCAGTGGAGCCTGCTACCAGTCCTGTCATCTCCCTAGGCCATGGCGGCCCTCACAAGATTCAGGGCATAGGAGCAGGGTTCATCCCCTCCATCCTTGATACAGGGGTCATTGACGAGATATATACCGCCGAAGATGCGAAGTCTGGTGAGCGTGCGAGGCAGGCTGCCAAGATGGAGGGCCTGCTTGTGGGAATTTCCAGTGGAGCAGCCTTGGATGCGGCCCTGGCCTACTCAGCCAAGAAGGAGCATGCCGGCAAGACTATTGTCGTACTGCTTCCGGATACAGGGGAGAGGTATCTCTCAACCTGGCTTTTCTCGGAAGGGCAATAAAGCAACAGCACACTACAGTGTCCCTAACCAGACGGAAGGCTCAGGCCTTCCGTTTGTTGTAGAGGAACATCAAGGTCGCCATTGCTATCACCACGATATAGCCGATGAGACTGACTGCATCGGGGAATTCGCCGAAAATGAAGAGAGAGAGCAGTGAGGCGAAGAGCACCTGTGTGTAGTCGAATACCGAGATCTCCTTTGCAGGGGCATAGGAGTACGCCTTGGTCACGCTGAACTGCCCTGCTGCCGCTGTGATGCCGGCAAGAAGGAGATACAGCACCTGATAGGCCTGCATGCTCTGGTGTTCGACCAGGACAAAGGGGATGATGGCAAGGGTGGAGAAGAGGGAGAAGAATGCCACGATCACAGGGGCTGGAACCTTTCTGTTGCCCAGCACTCGAACACAGGTATACGCGGCCCCTGCCCCTATGCCTCCCAGTATGCCTATGACGTAGGGCAACAAGGCTGTGTTGCTGAAGGCAGGCTTCACGACCAGCGCGACTCCGAAAAATGCACCAAGGACCAGAAGTATCTGGATAGGGGAAACTTTTTCCTTGAGAAAGATAAGGCTGAAGATGATGGCAAAGAAGGGTGCGAGCTTGTTGAGTATGGTGGCGTCGCTGAGGATGAGGTGGTCCACCGCATAGAAGTTTGCGACCAAGCCGACGGTCCCGGCAAAAGCGCGCAAGAGCAGGACGGGAAAGTCGGCCCTCTTCCAAGAGAGGCGAACCCCGGACCTCTTGAGGACCATCAGCGCTATTGCCAAGGCTATGCCATTGCGGAACAGGGCCTTCTGCATGACAGGAAGCGGTCCTGCAAGCTTGACGAAGAGCATCATTATGGCAAAGAAGAACCCGCTTACTACTATATAAAACACACCCAGTTGCTTGTTTTGCATATGGGCCATGCTAGCATGGAAGGGCCATGGATGTCATCGTACCTAAAGAGGCTATCTGTGCAAGGCATTCACTACCCCCCCGCTGTTCAGGTTCTTGGCGATCGAAGGAGCCTCTCTTCATCGGTCTCACTGATATGCGAGGGTATGGCTCGTCCCCACCGGTCCTTCTTCTCGCCCATGACCAGGGAAAAGGGACAATCAAGTATCGGACCGAACACCTTGTTGACAAACAGCTCGTCACTGCAGGTAACCTCATATATGCCGATTCGTTTCTCCCTTGTTCCTTCCAGGAGCAGTGCCTTGCTCCTGGAGAGCAGATATGCCTTGGCCTTCTCGTGGCGTTCGTCGACCATGGTCTTTGTGAGGGGGTCGGTCAAAAATGCCAGGGATAGGGTGACAAGCTCATCCTGTCTGGCAGAGAGTGCCAGAAGCTGGGCAGTGCCACTCTCCCAATCGAGGGCGATCATGGCATAGGGAGGGTCTGCCTCCCTATAGAGGCGGGCTGTGTCCAATGTCTTGCACTGCAAAGGGAAGGGTGGCTTGTCAAAAAGGGATTGCAGGGCGGGAGTGTCACTGAGATGGAGGTCTGCAAAGGAATAAGGTGCGAGAAAAACTTCTTTGGAGGAGGGAAGGCTTGCCAATATGTTGCCGATACATGCAAGCTCATCAAGGCTCAGATGCTTGAGGATCGGGTCCGCAGAGTATACTAAGTGGGAATAGCGAGCGACAATCTCTTCCATTCGTTGGGTGTCTCCCCCCGCACCGAAAATCCTGGTAATCCACATCGGGTAAGAATAGTCCGTAGTTTGCATGCTCCTTCTGGTTCCTCCTCTTTTAAGAATACCTTCCAGTTGATAAAATAGCTATCAGAAAGAGCTGCTTTTCTATATTTATGTCAGATATGGCGAAAATATGGCACCAAGCAGTGCTCTGGTAGTTCTTGTCTAAGGGGCAGGCACTCTGCTAGAGTGCTCCTATGAAGGAATATCCGATAGATCTCCATGCCACGCTGTTTTGCGGACAATGCTTTGGGTGGAAAGAGGAGGGGGGGCTGTTTCAGTCAGTTGTCCATGGCTCCCATGTGCAATTTACTGCAGAGACCTTTCTCTCTGTCCTCAGCTTTGATGCCCCCCTTGCACACTATTTCGATATGGACGGCGAGTATGGGAAGGCCAATGAGCATCTCTCTCTGCTTGACCCGAAACTGGAGGCTGCTGTAGAGATGTTTGGTGGGCTTCGTATACTTAACCAGGATCCTTGGGAGGTGCTTGTCTCCTTTATCATGAGCCAAAACAACAACATTGCCAGAATCCGCCAGATGTACTTTACCTTGGCCAAGACCTATGGCACCCCTGTCGGCCAATCGTGGTATGCCTTTCCCACAGCAAGGCAGATGCAAGAGGCTACAGAAGAGGAACTGCGTACCCTTGGTATGGGGTTTCGGGCTCCCTATATCCTTGATGCCAGGGACAAGCACACCCTTCTGGAAAAGGTCCCTTCGTTGGACTTTGAGGATGCCCTGGCCCTGTTGATGACCATCAGGGAGGTAGGCCCAAAGGTGGGGGAGTGTATTCTGCTCTATGGGTTTCACAGGATGGAAGCTTTTCCCATGGATACCTGGATGAAGAAGGTGATGCACACTTGGTACCCCGGAAAAGATTCCACCTATTTTGCACCGTATGCTGGCATTGCCCAGCAGTATCTCTTTCATTATGCCAGAACGGAGGGCTTGCAATGAGTGATGATCACACACCTTTGGTATTTGTAGATCTGAGCCATAGCATATCCGATGGGGATATGCCCTATCCGGGGGACCCTCCCACCCAAGTCACACAGTGGGCGACCTTG
>CAYMRN010000162.1:0-4668 GCA_964392855.1 uncultured Sphaerochaeta sp. | reverse complement strand
ATATGAAATTGTAAAAACACTTGATGAAAACAGCTATTTTTATACAAAATCCCATTTTAGCATACTTCCTCTTATCCATTCAGCCCATTTCGTCAAAGACAAATATTGTATACCGTACAGAACATAGAGAGATATTTTTCCAGAATACCCTCCTTATTACCATGCATATACTATGATCAACCTAATCTCACCGTTTCCCGATATATATGATAGTATAGAACAGTAATTCCATATTTCAAGGGCAAGACCTGCTGTAATGGGAAAGTGCAGAAAAGACCACTTGCCATTTTCGTGCACAGGAATTGCAGCGTATCCTTGTAATCGAGACTTACCCCTATCACTAGTTTTGGAGTAGTACCATGATATTACATGAACAGCAGAGCCTAGCAGACCAGGTATATGCGAGGCTGAAGGAAGAGATCCTCTCTGGGGAACTGAAAGGGGGAATGAAAATTCCTGAAGAGTTGCTATCTGAGCAGTTTGGGGTTTCGCGTACCCCAATCCGTGAAGCCATCAGGAGGCTGAACGAGTATGGACTTGTGACCATCGTGCCGAGAAGCCACTCCTTCGTGACCATAGTCACAGAAAAGGAAGCAGAGGACATTGGCAGGGTACGGGTTGCCCTGGAGCAGCTGGCAATTGAAAGCATTGACCAGAAATCGTATATGGCTCATGTTGAAGACCTCTCCAGATACGCTTCGACCTGTCAGTACGCCATTGGGATCGGGGACCGTGCGACGGTCTTTGAGCAAGACAGCCTGTTCCATATCACGCTTGTCAAAGCTTCAAACAACAACTGTCTTTTGGACATATACAAGCGCCTTGATGCCAAGATCCAACAGCTGCGTATTGCACAAAATCTTCCTGATGACGATTTGGCCTACTACCTCAACCAACATTCACACATGATGCTATTGCTGAAAAACGGGAAAAAGGAAGCGTGCAAAGCCCTCATAGCCGATCATATCTACCATAAGCGCCCACTTGAGCACACTGAGGGCTAGAAAAACCTAATGCCCGAAAGTACCACTTTACAAACCACCATCGCTCTTGGTATTGTCGTCGTGGAGGCTTTCCATGAATGTATTACAATATATCCTTTTTGTACTCCTTGTCCTGATGACTGTATTCAATATCTACATCCTCACCATTGGGAAAAAGAAAAGGAAACAGGCTGCAGCGGCCTTCAAGCAGACACTCGCCTATCTTGAAAACAAGACTTTCGACGAGATGAAAAAACGCAAGCTGCACTTTAGCGAAAAACATGGATACATCAACGACCTCAATGAGGGGATACTCCTCACCTTTGACCATGAGAAAGAGATGATGGGCATAACCCTTAAGGAAGCATTCTACCTTATCCCCTTTGATGACATACTCAGCTGCAAAGAAAGACATGACACTTTGGAAAACGGGAAGTGGACAAACATTGGCGTTGAGCTTGAGACAAAAGAACAGTTCCTAACCCTGCTGTTTGGATCAAGGAAGTGGAAACCCACCTCAACCTTGGCAAAGTTCATCATATCTGATGCAGAGGAGTTCTGCTCTCTGGTCAACGCCGTGAGCAACAATCCACAGAAAGCAAAAAGGCTCAGTGCAAACACCGAAGGACAAGAAGCTGGCAGACAGAAAAAATAGGGAAAAAGAAAAATTGTAGAAGCGACAACAAAGCGACCGAAACCCGGTCGCTTTGCTGTCGCTTCCTCAAACGTGCATTCAGTTCCCTTTATGTGCTTGGAGCTTCAATTTTCTTGGGAGTATCAATGATGTGCAGATCAAGCTGTTCGAATGGAATCGAGATACCGACCTCTGCCAGGCGGGTAGGGATTTCAGCTTGGAAGCGCCAATAGACCTTCCAGTAGTTGCTAGGGATGGTCCATGGCCGGGCGATAAAGTCCACTGAGGAGGTGTTGAGCTTGCTCACCTCAATGGTGGGAGCGGGCTCGGGGAGGATTTCCTCGTAGCTGGCGAAGATTGAGGAAATCACCTCTTTCACCGTTTTCACATCTGCGCCATAGGGGACGCTGACTATCATATCCACCCTTCTTCGATCCAAGTCGGAGTAGTTGACAATGGGACTTCCCCATACCAGGCGGTTGGACATCGTAATCTTCTTGTTATCAGGGGTTGCTAGGATGACACAGATCATGTCCATATCCCTTACCGTACCGGAATATGAGCCGGCATCAATATAGTCCCCAATCCTAAAGGGTGCGTTCATCACGATCATGACGCCACTGAGCAGGTTCCCGATGGTCTCCTGAAAAGCAAAACCGAGGATGACCCCTGATATGCCCAACCCTGCAAGGACAGGACCCATATTGAGCCCCATGTGCTGGAGGAAGGCGATAAGAAGGAATATCCATCCAATGATATTCACCAACTGCAGGATAAAACGTGCCATGAGGTCGTTTATCTTCTTGGACTTGTTGAGGGTCCGGCTGAGTACCCTCTTGAGCCAGTTGATGAGAATCTTACCTATCAGGACTATCAGAAGTCCTCCACCCAGGGTTATGAAAAAGGAGACGGGTCCCAGTTGGGACCACTGATGAATATCAAGCAGTACCCTGGATATGAAACTGCCGCTTTTTGCAGCTGCCTCAGGAGCGGTTTCACTTGCTAAAGCCATACTAGTAGAAAGCATCTAAAGTCCATCCTTACTTGCGAAATGATAGTAAAACCCTATCACCGAGACTGTAAAAAAGCAAGGGAAGATAACTCTTCCCTTGCTCTCCTAACATCCTAAATTTGTTATCGTGAAAGCAAGGAGTGCAGCTTCTTGGTGAAAGTTACAGGATCCTTGGGCATCACACCCTCTGCAAGCAGTGCCTGGTCGAGCAATACCGCACACAGGTCAGAAATGTACTCGGTATCATCACTTGCTTCAATTTTCTTGACCATGGGGTCTTCGATATTGACCTCAAGAATTGGTTTGATGTCATCAAAATCGCCTTGGCCCATGCTCTTGAGCAACTGCTGCATCTGCACTGACGGATCGTTCTCATCAACGACTACAACGGCAGGAGATTCTACCAGGCGGGAGGAGATTACCACGTCCTTGACCTTGTCTCCAAGGGCCTTCTTGATCTTCTTGATAAGCTTCTTGGACTCCTTGGTCTTTTCGACAGGCTCCTCATCACCTTTCAGATCATCTACCGCACCGCTTTTGTTGATGGCCTTCAAGGGAAGGTCCTTGTAGGTACCGATCGATCCGACGACAATATCATCAATGTCATCACTCATGACCAGGACCTCAAAGCCCCTCTTGCGATAGGCTTCCAACAGAGGACTGGCTTTCAATGTCGATTCCTTGCCACCGGTGATATAGTAGATGCTCTTCTGGTCGGGGCTCATCCGCTCCTTGTAGGAAGCGAGGCTGACATACCCTTCCTCAGCGGAGGACTTGAACCGGACCAGCTCAAGCAGGGTATCCCTGTTTGCATAGTCTGAGTAGAGCCCTTCCTTAAGGGGACGGTTGTACTGCTCGATGAACGTAGCATACTTATCGGGATTCTGTTCGCTGATCTTCTGGAACTCAGAGAGGAGCTTCTTCACCGAAGCGTTACGGATGGAGGACATCACACGGTTCTGCTGCAATATCTCACGGCTGACATTCAAGGGGAGATCCTCACTGTCGATGATACCCCGGACAAACCGCAGGTAGACAGGAAGCAACTCCTTGTCATCATCGGTGAT
Organism: uncultured Sphaerochaeta sp.; assembly: GCA_964392855.1. Classification (GTDB taxonomy): domain Bacteria; phylum Spirochaetota; class Spirochaetia; order Sphaerochaetales; family Sphaerochaetaceae; genus Sphaerochaeta. The sequence continues at coordinate 972 of CAYMRN010000162.1, read as the reverse complement.
GTAGACGCGCTTTACAAAAAGCTTAACCCCAGGGCGGTAGTCCGCTAGGTTCATGTCAAAGGGAGCTTTGGCAGGGATGAAGAACAAGGTAGTGTACTCGATGGTACCTTCGGCCTTGGTGTGGATGTAGAACAAGGGATCCTCGCTGTCATATGTGGAGCTCTTGTAGAACTCGTTGTACTGTTCCACCGTGATATCGTTCTTGTTGTTTCTCCAGAGTGCTGAGCTGTTGTTGATCTGCTCAACCTTGTGCTCGACCGTCTTGAGGGGGTTGCCGTCCTTGTCTTTCTTCTTGTCATCCACTGATTCCTGGTCATAGGAGAGGAAGATGGGGAAAGCGACATGGTCACTGTATTTTTTCACCAGTTGCTGGATCTGCCAGCGGTTGGCAAAAGTGTTGCCCTCTTCATTGAGGTAGAGGATGATGGTGGTTCCCTGTTCGTCTCGGGTGCTCTCCTCAAGGGTGTAGGTACCTTTACCGGTACTGCTCCACTTGTGTGCAACCTCTTCACCGGCCTTGCGGCTGATGACCTCCACCTTATCAGAGACCATGAAGGCACTGTAGAAACCTACGCCAAACTGGCCAATGAGGTTGCTGTCCTTCTTCTGTTCCTCACTCAGGGAAGCGAGGAACTTCTTGGTTCCACTTGATGCGATGGTACCGAGATTGTTCGCAAGATCATCCTCGTCCATACCAAGGCCATTGTCCTTGATGGTAAGGGTCCTCTTATCACCTTCGGTGAAAGAGAGGTCAATTCTCGGCTCAAAGGAAAAACCTTTGAGTTTTTCATCGGTGAGCGAGAGATATTTGAGTTTGTCCAAAGCGTCCGACGAGTTTGAGACAAGTTCACGAAGGAAGATTTCCTTGTTTGAATAGAGCGAGTGGATGATAAGCTGAAGTAGCTCAGATACCTCAGTTTTAAACTTTCTTTGTTTCATTTTTGCTAAATACCTCCAAAGGATATAGGCTAA
>CAYMRN010000161.1:0-4682 GCA_964392855.1 uncultured Sphaerochaeta sp. | reverse complement strand
GTAGTCTTGTTGCTGTATAGCACAGCATCAATGATGGGGCTCTCCCAATCCGGGCTTTGGGTGACGGTGATGCAACCGTTGTTGGAGCTCAAACCCCCAAGGTGTTCGGAACTGTACTCTGTGGGGGTAGTCCCCCCTTGGAATGCAATGACCAGAAAATCCCCTGCATGGACGTATGCATCCCCTAGTATGCAACGGTCCTTGGCATACGGACCTACTCCATTGGCGATGGTGATGCCGGCAAGGTTTCCCCCTTTGGTTACAATGAGCTCAACCCTGTCAGGACTGTTTCCTGAGCCTTTGGTGGAGAACTCGTTAATGAGGAGAGTGGCCCTGTTGGGGTTGTGTGCCCAGACATCGATGCTGAAACGTGTGCTGTTGCCCCACAGGTCCTCCACCCGACCTTCCAAGCGGGTAGAGGAGGCTATCGGCATGGGCGAGGTGAGGTAGAGCATGATGGTCTCCCTTGCACAGATATAGTTCGTGCTATCAACACCATTGACTTGCAAGGTTATGAATTTGCTCTGCAACTCCTCACTGAAGTGGAGTTTGATGGTGGCCGTGTCGATCGCTTTGGCACTGAGCAGCTTAGGTGGTGTGCTGTCCTGTTGGGCAAACAGGTTTATGCTCCCCGGTCCCTCCTGGTTGCACCCACAACCGATCGTAAGCAGAAGGAGCATGAGCACCGTCGTCAGGGTGGCTGTACATCTTTTCATGGTAATAAAGATGGAAAGGTAGTCAGATTGCTTCAATTGACAGAAGGGGAACAAACACCCTAAACTTGGAAACTCTTGGGGGGTGAGCATGTCAAAACTATGGCAGAAAGATTATTCGCTTGATTCACTGATGGAAGAGTTTACGGTAAACAAGGACTATCTGCTTGACCAGCACCTGGTAGTAGCCGATGCCCTAGCATCCATAGCCCATGCCCGTGGCCTGGCAAGCATAGGGTTGTTGACCGAAGATGAGCTCTCCCAACTGGAAGGGGCTTTGCAAGAGGTCATTCACCTCCGAATCGATGATGCTTTTCCCATCACAGCGGCGGATGAGGACTGTCATACCGCCATTGAAGGCTTCCTAACCAAAAAAGTAGGGGAGGCCGGCAAGAAAATTCATACGGGAAGAAGCCGCAATGACCAGGTACAGAGTGCCTTGCGCCTATGGATGCGTGAATTCTCCCTCAAGCTTTGTAGGGAGACAGGCTCTTTGGCAAAGAGCCTGTTGGAATTTGCCAAGCGGCATGAGTTTGTCCCCATGCCTGGAAGGACCCATATGCAGATAGCCATGCCCTCGTCTGTCGGACTCTGGGCAGCATCGTTCGCTGAGGAGCTCTATGACGAGGCGCAGCACCTGATGCACCTCTCTTGGACGTTCGACCAGAGCCCGCTTGGCTCTGCTGCCTCCTACGGGGTTCCCCTTCCCTTGGATAGGGAGTTTGTTGCCTCTGAAATGGGATTTTCCCGGGTCCAGAACAATGTGCTCTACGCAAACAACAGCCGTGGCAAGTTTGAGGCAATGCTGTTGGATGGTTGCGACTACATCGCCCTGACCATAAGCAAGCTTGCCCAGGACCTCATACTTTTCACCCTGCCTGAGTTTGGCTATTTCTCCCTACCCCAGGAGCTCTGCACAGGGTCCTCCATCATGCCCCAGAAGAAGAACCCTGATGGCCTTGAGCTTGCCAGAAGCCGTTCAGCCCTGGTCTCCTCCTCTGCCATGGCAGTGAAATCCATCATACGGAGCCTTCCCTCAGGATACAATAGGGATTTCCAGGATACCAAGGAGCCTCTGATGCAGGGGACCCGAGCCACCTGGCAGCTGGTAGCCATCATGGATAGGATGCTCTCAGGCCTTGTTGTCCATGAAGATGCGCTTACCAAGGCGTGTGTTCCTTCGCTCTACGCAACAGACGTTGTGCTTGACAAGGTGCTGAAGGGGGGCAACTTCCGCGATAGCTACAAGGATGTGGGACTGCACCTCTCCCAGGTGGGGGCCTTCGACCCAGTGCAGACACTTAAGAATCGTACGAGCATAGGCAGTGCCGGCAACCTCGGCCTCGATGATAGCCTCTTGTTTGTAAAACTGATGCAGGAGGGGTGTGAGCAGGTGCTGCAATCCTACAGCGATGCCTATGAGAGCCTTTGTGGCATCAAAGGTGTTGGGGTTGTCCTCTACTGAAGCAGGACAAGTTGATCAGAAAGAAAAACCCACCGAGTTGAGGTGGGTGGGCATGTAGAGGGGACTTGGAGGCTGCAGCTATCAGGTCCCTGTCAGCATTTCGTTGTCCTTGACCTGTAGCGGCATCGGACGGCCTGAGCGCTTTTGCAACATTGGAGTGTGCTTTACAGCCTGGTGGTATGCCTCTGCAATGTTTGTGCAGTAATCACCGATATGCTCCAGGTGACGGATCTTCTCAAGGATCAGCAGCTCCATACGCACATCAGCCTGGTCTCCAGAGAGCCTTTCCTGTACCAGGTTGGTCAAGTGGGTTCTCCACGTGTTGATCTGTTCCTCAAACTCGTTGGCCTTCTGCATCTCTGCTTTGGTGAGGGTCCTGTCCATGCGGTCACGCACATAGTCGAGGAACTCCTGGACGAGGTTCTGGTACTGGCGAAGCTCCTTGTCTGTGCTCTCGTCGAATTTCCAGTTCTGCTGGAAGCGCCTTTGGCCAAGCATCACCAGGTTGTAGCAGCTGTCGGTGACCGACTCCAGCTCATCCATGACACGGATGAGGCAGTTCAACGAAGAAGCGTTGGTCGGAGTCTGGGAATCCTGCAGCAGGTGGACACAAAAGTCGGAAAGCTGTTCCTGCATCTGGTCAGCATACTCCTCATCATGCTTCATGGCCGCAACCTCTGCATCGAGATTGATGTCAGGGTTGTTGAACATGTTGCGGTAGCGGTTAAGCATATTGCAGGCAAGGTTGGCCATCTTCTGGATCTCGTCACGGATGGTGATCATATACAGTTCTGGGGAGTCTATGAAAGTACCGCCGATATACTTGAAGTGGTAGGTCCCCTCATCATATTCATCCTTGGGGGGAACCATCTTTTCGATCAGGTGGGCATATTGGCGTACAAAGGGGAAGAAGACAAGGGTATTTGCCACGTTGAATACGGTATGGAACATCGCCAGAAACAGCGGCAGCTGTTGTGCCAGTGCCTCTGGGGAGAGGGAGTAGATGTCCTTGAGGGTAAGGGTGTTCACCAATAGGAGTATGGGTTTCAAGAAAATAATTGCCAGGATGCTACCTATCACGTTGAAGATGATATGTGCCAGGGCTGCTCTCTTTGCTGTGGTGCTGGTACCGATGGAAGCCAGGTAGGCTGTGATTGTGGTACCGATGTTAGAGCCCAGGATCAAGGCGGCTGATGCGGTAACCCCAAGCCAGCCGTTGAAAGCCATGGTGAGGGTCATTGTCATGGCAGCGGCTGATGACTGCACCACCACTGTGACCACTGTCCCTATCAGGACGCAGGTGAGGATCATCAAGAGCGAGTCCTTGTTGAAGGTGCTGAGGAATTCAAGTGCTCCAACGTTGCCGGACAAGTCCGGCATGGATTTTTGCATGAAGTTCAATCCGAGGAACAGAAGGCCAAACCCGAGCATCACATCAGCGAGGTCACGGATATTGCTCTTTTTTGAGAACATCATCGGAACCCCGACCGCTATGGCTACCAGGGCCAAGGTTGAGATATCCATCGAGAAGCCGAGCAGGGCTACCAGCCATCCGGTGAATGTGGTGCCTATATTGGCTCCGAGGATGACCCCGATCGCTTGAAAAAGGTCCATGAGGCCAGCATTTACGAAACTAACCACCATGACGGTGGTTGCTGAGGAACTCTGGATGAGGATGGTGATGATTATGCCGGTGATCACTGAGACAAAGCGGTTCTTGGTCATGAGCCGAAGAATGGCCTTCAGCCGATTGCCGGCAGTTTTCTGAAGTCCTTCGCTGAGGAGCTTTATCCCATAGAGGAAAAGACCTAGGCTGCCTATAATCTTAAACAAGGTCAGTAGTATATTCATATCAGCGCAAACGTATCAAGTTTGTGATGGTTTGGTAAAGTAGTTGGCTGGAAAATCTTCCTTTGGAGGTTGCTTTATGGGTGTTTCTGCCCAATATTCGTATGTTCCGGACAAAAGAGTCTCCAGCAGGGATGATTCTGATCTTTATGATGGATTGAACTTTCATACCTGTTGTTGTATGGTTTGGGCATGAGTATCATCAAACCGCAAAAGCTGGGAATCATCTCCGGTCCTGGCTCAGAGTACTTTACCGGCAAGGTTGTAAAACACTTGCGCCGCCTGTATCTTGAACGCTACAAAAAACTCTCCTCAGCCCTGGCAAAACGGCACAATATGAGTGAAGAGGAGATTCTTAAGATGGTCACCCTGCTTGATGATCTCAACAACAAGCGCATTCCCAGGAGCAAGATACCTTCCACATTTCAGTGTCCTGATTTCACCATCAAGGCAAAATACACGAGATTCGCCAATGGTGAGGTAAAGGCTGAGATCCTTGATGCCGTCAGGGGCTTGCGTGTCTTTATTGTATATGACCTCTCCAATATGGAGCCTGTACGGGTGGCCGGTTCCGATGAGCCTGTTCCCCTCTCAGTAAATGACCATCTGATGTTCCTGTTCACCACCATCAACGCGATAACGCTTGCCGGTGGTGA
>CAYMRN010000160.1:0-4713 GCA_964392855.1 uncultured Sphaerochaeta sp. | reverse complement strand
GGCAAGGGGATGCTCTACTGCGGCTTTGCTGATAAGAGCGAACTGGAGAAGATTGTCTTTACCGTGCTCTACCAGGAGAAGAAGTACAAGTACCTCTTCCTCAAGCGGTGCCAGATCCTCTCCTTTATGCTGAAGAAGGCATACTCTCTCCTTCCCGAGGGTAACTTCAGGCTGGTGAAGCTCTCCACGCATCCCAATGCAGAGATCACCGTAAAATATAAGCCTAAGCCCAACTTGAGGATTTTGGAAGAGAAGTTTTACTTCTCTGACTATCTGGTCAAAGGGGTACGGGCGAACGGGGTGCGTATCGTGGTCAAGGACATCGCCTCCCTCAGGCTGAGGGCGGTGAAGGAAATTGTGCATGAAAACCAAGAAGAGCCAACCCTCTTCGATGACATTGAGGAGTGATGATGGCATTAGAAGAGAGGATTCTCTATGAGGACAACCATCTCATCATAGTGAACAAGCTATGTGGTGAGCTGGTTCAAGGGGACAGTACAGGCGATGAGACACTTGCCGATATGGTAAGGCACTATCTGAAGGTGACCTATCATAAGGAAGGGAATGTCTACCTGGGCATCCCGCACCGCCTGGACCGCCCTACCAGCGGAATTGTGGTCTATGCCAAGACTGAGAAGGCTCTCATCAGGCTCAACGAACTGTTCAGGGGTAGTACGGTAAAGAAGATATACTGGGCGGTTGTACATACCCTCCCAAATCAGGCGGAGGGAACGCTCATCCACCATATGGTACGGAACACCAAGCAGAACAAAAGCATCGCCAACCCGATCGAACGCAAGGGCAGCAAAGTCGCTAAGTTGGATTACAGGGTAATTTCCTCGTCGACAAACTACCATCTTCTGGAAATTGATCTCCATACCGGACGTCACCACCAGATCAGGGCCCAGCTTGCCGCCATAGGGGTGCATATAAAGGGGGATCTGAAGTATGGAGCCCCACGATCAAATCCCGATGGGGGCATCTGCCTCCATGCGCGATCGATTAGCTTTATCCATCCTGTTAAGAAGGAGGAGCTCTCTATTGTGGCCCCTCCCCCTCGGGATGCCCTTTGGGATGCTTTTGTGGAGCAGGTTGGGGAGTAGAACTGTTACGTTTATGCATATTCCCTACAACAGATCCCACCGAAAGGTGGGGTGTGTCCAAGCTGTATGATTATCTGACGGAGTTATTACAGATACGCTAATTGATGTGTGTCATAGGGCTTTGCCAGATTATGGAAGCAAGCTCGCTATTAGGGCAGAAGGATTCCCCTTTGGGTCTGAATACATCCTAATCGATGTTGCTCACTTGTTGCTGATATCGCATTTCCAGATTGTTCCATAGGCTTGCTGGAACCTGCGTAGCCATTTCGAGTTTTTTGGCTGTCTCAAGGGTAATGGGTTGTTCGCCCTTGAGTATCCGAACAACAGCCTGTTCCGTGAGCCCTGTACGGGTCGCCAGCTCTTTTTGGGTCATATGCAAACTTTCCAATGTCTCAAGCAAGGTTTTTGCAGGAGAAACCACATAATCTGGTTCAAATTCATAGAGTCGTTTTGCTTTTGTTGATGTGCTCAACCTGAGTCCTCCGTTGGTTTTCTGGCCATGGGTGAAAGCATCAGGCTTCATCATCATTTCGCCTTGCCAATCAGGCGATTATTTCCATACGCTACCCCTCTTGCCTAAGCAACCCTATTTTTCAAGAGCTCTCAGCGATGAAGCCACAATTGATGGTACGTGTCAGCGGTCAAGTGCCAATCTGGTTGCCACACCACAATGCCTACCATTCTATCAGGGTCCTACAAGCAGAGCACTCCCTCCCCCTTGAAGCCGTTTACCTTTATGGTAAGCCCCTTTTCACTTCTTGCATGGATGAAGTGATCTGTCTCATTACATACAGGAAGGCTGGAGAAACGATCCAAATCCAACTTCCCCGTCTTGTAGATGGGGTTTACCGTCATGTAGATGCAACCTAGGCTCGTCATGTTCTGGAAGAAGTGGGTTCCCTGGCTCGGTTCCACCTGGAAGCCCTCAAAACCTGTCTCTACTATGACTCTCGAACGGGATATCTGTGACCAGGAGACAGGGATACCCAGCCATGGGTCGCACGAGCCGAGCCTGCCGGCAACAATGAGCACATAGTCCTTCTCCTCCAGCACCATGGTGGCATTGAGCTTATCAAGCTCCTTTGCCATATCCTGCATCCTGGAGGGGTCGAAGTTCTCTTGTTTGATGTAGATGATGTCACTTATATCGGTGATCTTCCCGTTGCCCATGATGACAGTTGAGTGGACTATGCACTGCTCCCTCTCCTCTTGGGTTATCTCCACATCACTCTCCTCACTGCCGAGGGCGATGGGCCGTATCTGCAGCAGACTGAACTCAGGCTTCTTGGGAGCCTTCCTGTTGAGGTTGATGGCAAACTCTATCTCAATGGGAGCCCTCATGGCTTCTGTTCCCAGTTTGAGGATATCCCGTACGATGGGGGCTAGGGGGAAGGCATCATACTTGAGGATGCCGTTGAAGGTGATGACCTTGTGTCCTTCTGCCCTAGTGCTTTCGCTCATCATGCCGGAGGCCATATCAAAGGTGCTGGCTATGAAGCGAAGGGATTCGGGGTGCTTTTCAGCCTCCTGCATATCAAGCAACTCCAGGTTTTCCAACCCTTCCTTCTCCTCTGGAGAGTACCCCCCCTCGAGGTTGAGGGCATAGAAGGTGCTCTGGGTACTGGACTGGTTGCCACCAAGGTGTTGTACGGGCCTTCGGGGGTGGCTTGGGGAGAAGCGAAAGACCGAGCCGTTGTCGACCACTGACTTGCCGAAGCCAAAGGCAAGCAGCCCCACCCCGTCCTCGGGCTTTTCCCCTCCTATGGGGTAGTAGTTCAACGAGCGGGCTACCCCGCTGATGTTGGGATACCAGTAGGAGCCGTGTTGGCTTCCTATCACCTGCTGGATGACCACTGCCATCTTCTCGTCTCCGGGCATATGGTCGGTTGCCTTCAAGTACTCCTTTGCCTGTTTGAAGTAGGTCGATGCCCAGACACACCTCAAGGCATCACACAGTTCGTTGAGACGCTGTTCCTCACTTCCCTGGTTGGGGATCATGCAAGTCTCATAGACACCGGCAAAGGGCTGGAAGTGTGAGTCCTCAAGCAAAGATGAGGAACGTACGGAAATGGGCTGGTGAATGACCTTCACTATCTCTGCAAGGTTGAGGACAAGCTCGGGATTCAGGGGCTTGGACAGGAAGACCTTCAGCAATGTCTCATCGGGAAGGGCGGCGGTTACGAACTCCTTGAGATCATTCTCCTCGATGAACTGGGTAAACTGGTCGGTGGTAACCACTACAGATCTTGGGATGGAGAGGTAGACATCAGGATATTTCTCCAAGATGCCGCTTGCCCTGAGCTCCATGTCTATGAAGGCGAGCCCACGGCCCTTTCCCCCGAGGGAGCCGTTGCCGATTCTGCTGAAGAAGAGGGTCTCGTCATAGTTGTCCCTGCTGAACTGGGCTATGACGCCTTTGGTCCTCTCTGCACGGTAGTTGCGTATGATGTCGGTAAGTTGCTGCTGCACTTCAGCTGCATCACCATGTTCGGGGATCTGCAAGCCCTTGATCTTTGCTGCAAGGATGTACAGGCTCTGGGCACGAAGCCATCGGGAAAATTCGTTTCTCCTGCAGTGGTAGTCAAAACTCTCGGCGGGTATGGAGGGGAGTATCCTCTGCAGGTCCCGCATGGTCTCCGCCCTTGCTAGCTCCTTGCCTGTTTCAGGGTCACGGAAGATGAAGGGCCCGAATCCAAAATAGGAGTTCATGAAGCGACTGAGGTCTCCGAGCAAAGAAGCGCTCTGCTTCCAGGTATAGCAGGCCCCTGCCTGCTCTGCCTTTTCCCTGTACTCGCTGTCTGTACTCTGGATCAGGATCGGCACTTCCGGATCCTTGGCAAGGATCATCTTTGTGAGTTTGAGCCCTGCCTCCTTGTCATGGACTCCATCTTTCAAGAAGGCGAGGTCTGTGATGAGGCCCAGGATGTTGTGACGGTACGTATTGTAGAGGGTTTCTGCTTCCTCATAGGTCCGAGCCAGGACAATCTTGGGCCTTCCGCGCATCCTGAGGGTTTTCCCCCAGTTATTCAAAGCTTCAAGGATGCTGGAGCGGTTCTGCTCAATGAGGCAGGTGTACATCATAGGCAGGTAGGAGGAGTAGAACCGTACTGAGTCCTCCACAAGGATGATGACCTGCACATCAGCCTCCTGGGTATCGTGGTCGAGGTTCATGCGGTCCTCGACAAGCTTGATCATAGCCAGGAATATGGTAGGGTCGCCCTGCCAGTAGAAGAAGTAGTCTATTGCCTTGCAATCGGAATCCTTGATAAGCTTATTACGTCTGTGACTCGAGGATGGCGAGAGCACGATGACCGGCATTTCGCTGTCGATCTCCTTGATGTCGGTTGCAAGCTGTTCCACCGGATCGTCTGAGCCGAGGTCGAGCATGGTGATGACAAGGTCGAAGGTGCGTTCCCTGACTAGGGCCAATGCTTCCTCTCCTGTGTTGGTGTGGGTTATCTTGGGCGGGTTGTTCAGACCCAACTGGGTGTATTCAAGGAAAAGTTCCTCTTCCACCCTCCCGTCCTCTTCAAGGAGAAAGCGGTCGTAATCACTGCAGATGAGCAGAACATTGTAAATGTGTTTCAGCATCAGGTTGCTGAATGGTAGC
>CAYMRN010000159.1:0-4749 GCA_964392855.1 uncultured Sphaerochaeta sp. | reverse complement strand
GTTCTGAGGTCGCAAACGCCCTGGACACCCTACATGAAGTTGCACAACAGGAGTTTTCCATCACCAAGGATATGGATGCCTTCACGACCCTGAGCTTTATGGCCTTGCCGGTAATACCTGCCTACAAGCTTACTGATATGGGGCTTTTTGATGTGAGGAGCTTCTCCTTTGTCTCGCTGGAGATCTAGTAGATAAGGATTCTCTCTCCAACCGTGCATACGCTCATCTCAGTGTCATAGAGGGTAGTCAGTGCTTCAGTGGTGACTACCCTCTCCTTTGTCCCGAAGGAGAGCAGCTTGCCACCCTTGAGCATAGCCACATGGGTAGCAAGCTCGTAGGCAAACTGTGCATCGTGGGTGGTGAAAATGATGGTTTTCCCTTTGTTGTGCAGTGATTGGAGTATCTCGATTATCTTTCTCCTGTTTGCAGGATCAAGGGCGCTGGTCGGTTCATCCAGGAGCAGGACCCGACTCTCCTGTGCGATGGCACGGGCTATGAGGACCAGCTGGCTCTCCCCCCCTGAAAGGGTAGTCACCGACCTTTGGGCAAAGGAGGCGAGCCCTACCATCTCAAGGGCCTCATAGGCGATGTGCACATCCCTTTCGGTGGGGGAAGCCATTTCCGCAAGATAAGGAGCCCTACCAAACAACGTGTAATCAAGAAGGGTGAAGGAGAAATTGTAGTGCTCGCTCTGGGGCACCAAGGCTATGTGTCTACCCAGCTCTTTCCTTCCGTACTCCTTCAGTGGCTTACCGAACAGCGTGACACTAGAGGAAGGTTTCCAGCCAAAGAGGATATCCATGAGAGTGCTTTTCCCAGCACCGTTGGAGCCCAGAAGGGCAAGGGTTGAGCCCTCTACAATCTCAAGCGATATGTTCGAGAGAGCCTGTGTGCCGCTTGGATAGGTAAAGCTGAGGTCATCTATGGTGATCGCTATCATGCCTTGCCCTCCTGATGCTTGAGCGAGAGGATTACAATGAAGATCACCGCCCCTATGAAACTGGTGAGCAACCCTATGGGAATCTCTGTTGGCAGCAGTGTCCTTCCTACCGTGTCGCACAGCAACAGGAAAAGAGAGCCCATCACCATGGAGCCTGGAAGGGCGGCCTTGCTGTCCGAGCCGAAGAGCTTGCGGGCAAGGTGAGGCATGATCAGGCCCACCCACCCTATGAGCCCTGTCAGTGAGATGGTCAGGGTGGTGCCTACGGTGGCAACGACCAGCAGTACCGTCCTGTCTACCTTGGGGTTGAGCCCTACCGAGTAGGCACTCTTCTCCTGTAAGGAGAGCAGGTTCATCTTCCATCGGTAGCTGAACAGGATGGCCAGGCAGATCAGCACTATCGGCATGATGGTGATGATCTGCTTCCAGTTGCTGTTCCACAACCCTCCCATCATCCAAAACGTGATGTCCTGCAGGTCCTTTGTCGGCTCGGCCACCAGCTTGACAGCCCCTAGGGCAGAGGTAAAGATTGCCGAAACAGCAATACCTGAGAGGACAAGCCTGAGCAGCCACCCTCCGAAGCGAAATCGTTTGGCAAGGAAGTAAGAGGCAGCAAGTGCCAGCAGTCCAAAAAAGGTTGCACTTATCTGCACCATAGCCGAGCTGTTTGTTCCCATGACAATGACCAGGGCAGCTCCAAAGGCCGAACCTTGGCTGACGCCGAGAAAACCCGGTTCCACCAGAGGGTTGGAGAAAAGCATCTGGAAGGTGAAGCCCGCCGCACTGAGAATTGCCCCTGCTATGAGGGCAAGCAGTATCCTGGGCATGCGGATATTGAGCATGATGTTCTGCATCATCAGGTTCGTCTTAAGGTCGCGTGGGAAAGAGAAGCCTCCCTTGGGATACCTTCCTGCAAACAGGAAGAGAATAGAGAGAAAGAGTAGGAGTAGAAGAAGGAGCAACAGGGTTCGCCTGTTGCGCCTCTCTTCACTGCGATAGGTCATCTCTGCGTTCATCACTCTCTCGTATTCAATGCTATTGAAGCATTGAAGCGGCCGACGAGGTAGTCGAGCGTCTCATTGCCTGTGATGTTGTACATCTCGGTATAGAAGGAGCGTACCTGCTTTTCCATATCCAGGGTAGGGAACAGGTGAGGATAGAGGTCCTTTGCCATCCACTCTGCGCCCAGTATCCAACTGGAGACGGGCTGCATATAGCTCATCACATCAGCAGGCGCTGCCTTGACGCGGTTGGCCTGTACAGCCTGCAGGCCGGCCCAGAGGGAAGAGCTGTAGATCTCTTCGATAAAGGAGTCTGTGGGGGAGTTGTAGCTGACAATATAGATGACCTGGGGATCCCAAGCAGCTATCTGTTCAAAGGAGACCGTGGACCAACCGCTTGATGCTGTATTGGCACCCTTCCAAACGGCATTGGCTCCAACCTGGTCTACCATCCAAGTCTGCATCCAGCTATCAGGGGCTATCTTGAAGGAGTTTGCATTGTCACTGCTTACACCCTGCAGGAGCAGGACCCGTTTTCTATCCTTATCGGAAAGGGTTTTGACATTCTCTTGTATGTTTGCCAGACGATTCTCATAGAGGGAGAGGATCTCTTGTGCACGGCTTGTGTTCTTCAGCAGCTTGCCCAGTTCGACTATCTCACGTTGCCACTCGGCGTAGGTCTCCAGGTTCATGGTGAAGTTCGGCACTCCCAGCTGGTCGAGCTTCTTGGCAAGCGATTCATAGTGGGTTGCCTTAAGAAGGACTAGCTCAGGATTTTTTGAAGCTATCTCTTCAACGCTGGCGTTTTGGGGAAATCGGCTTTTGTCATTCAATGAGGGACGTAGCAGGTTGAAAAAGTCCCCCAGGCCTTGGTCTGTCTTTGCAAGCTGCAACTCCATCTCTTTCACTTCAGGGAAGAGAAAAAGGGCATTGGCCGGCATGACAGCGGCTTTGCCTGCCACCATGACAGAGGTCGGCTTTTCCCCAAGCTGCAAGGTCCTGCCGTTTGCATCGGTAGCACGGTAAAAATTACTGTCTTGCATCTGCTTCTCAGCAGGGCCTTGGGCAAACAGGGGGAGAGAGAGCGCTAGGACCAAAAGGACGAGGGATAATTTTTTCATAGGTGGAGGCTCCTTGCAACGTTGCGAACGGTTGCAGTTTACCATTGTATTAATGAAAGTGCAATCGGAATTTGCCTCTTTGTCCCCTCGCCCGGTTGTAATATGAACTGACAGTCTCTTAGAAGGTTTAGGAGATGAGCCTAAACCTTGGGAAATACCCTGCTTTGGGTTAGGAGGTAGCCGTTCACCATGATCGGCTAGGCATATGCGCTTGCCCACGCTTGCATAATCATGGCATGGATTTTTTTCTGTTTTCCCTAGATACTTGCAAGGTGATGGAACATCTACTAGTGAGGTTGGTTGACAGTGGAAAACAATGATACCAAGCAGATCGGTTTGGTCTTTTCTGGAGGAGGAGCAAAGGGATCTTACCAGATTGGGGTGTGGAAGGCCCTTAGGGAGCTAGGCGTTGAGCCTGCCATAACCCACGTTTCAGGCACCTCAGTAGGGGCTCTGAATGCTTGTTTTTTCGCCATAGGGGAGTTCGACCGGGCAGTGGAGGCATGGAAGGCACTTGTTGCTAGGGATATCCTCGATGTCGATACGGGCAAAGCGGATGCGCTGGTGAAAAAGGTCGGGGACCTTGGTGTCTCCAGGACCGTAGTCGAGTCCGCCCTAAGCCTGTTGGGGAGAAGCAGAAGTGGAGGAATCTTCTCCCGGGAGAGGCTCTCCCGACTCATTGACAAGGAACTCGATGGCACTGCTATCCAGAACAGCCCGATCAGGGCGTATGCAACATGCTTTGACAAGAGCACCATGGGTGCTGAGTATTTCCTGCTCAACGTACAGCAAAGAGAGACCATCAAAGAGATACTGCTTGCATCCTCTGCCATACCTGTCATGTTTGAAAGCCATACCATCGGAGAGAAGGAGTATCTTGATGGGGGGCTTGTTGACAACACCCCTATCAGGCCGCTCTATGATGCGGGGGTCAGGAATTTTATCGTAGTGCATCTGACAAAGACAAACGTTGTCGATAGGCAAGCATATCCCAACTCTCATTTCCTTGAGATAAGAAGTGATCAGGATAGGGGGAACTTTTTCTCTGGGACGTTGAACTTCACTCAGAAGGCAGTCCAACAGGGTCTTGATGATGGTTATGCTGATGCGATGCATATCCTGCAGGGCAGAAGGCAGGCATCCGGTGCAGTGCCTGCCCCCTCTGATCCTCCTCTGTGATATGGATCAGCTAGCTCGGAGTTTACAAGGAAGTCACCGTCAGGGAGCTTCTCATTACAACTAGTGCCACTGTTTTCTCCTTGATACCTTCCCGTATTCAGTTTACTGTATAGTTACCATAACAAAGAGGTTACCAACATGGATGGCAAACGCATTCAAGAAGATATACAGAGGTTGAAAACCAGCGCTACCAAGCTTTCAGGTAGTAGCGAAGCTGTGCGCAACGCCTTGTTGCACTCGATTCGGGAGGGACTCTCCCGAGACTGGCCCCTGATCAAGGAGGCAAACCAGAAGGACCTTCAAGCGGCCCGCGAGGACCATCTTGCAGATGCACTTCTCAGCCGTCTTCTCTTCGACGAGGAGAAACTCGCTTCGGTACAACTTGGCCTGGACCAGGTTGCCAAGCTTTCCGATCCGATAGGACAGGTGCTTGAGCGCAGGCTCCTTGATGAGGGCTTGTTGCTTGAACGGGTCAGCTTTCCCATTGGGGTCATCGGCATGATCTTCG
>CAYMRN010000158.1:0-4790 GCA_964392855.1 uncultured Sphaerochaeta sp. | reverse complement strand
CCGTTCCCCCTTGGCATTCCTATACCCCAAAGTCATCCGAAACCCACCCTTCATTGCAGAACAAATCTTATTGAAAACCGCATAGTCAGGCCAATCCTGTACGGGAGTGATGAAGACAATCTTGTCCGAGAGGCTTTTGTAGCCCTCCTCCAGCCCACTGTCCAATCCATCACTGACCATATCGGTGATGACCGAGAGCGCTCCCTGCGATTCAGCCAGGCTTTTAAAGATGGCATTGAGCACCAGCACCCGCTCGTTGGAGTTGCTCATCATGGAGAAGTCACCTGTATAGACATACCCCTTCTCTTTGGCCTCATAGACCAGAGGAGCCTGCAAGGTGTCCCTGAGATAGTCGATGTCGCGCATTACCTGCCGTTTCGATATCTCAAAGGCAGAAACCACCTGGGCGGTGCTTACCTTCCCATCCTCAAGGATTTTGCGGTTGATGTAAAAGATTCTCTCTATCTGGCTCATAGATGAGAGTATAGCAAGAAACAGCAAGGAGTGTTGAAGAAGAGAGGAAATATTGAGAGGAAACACTGAGATCTAAAATGGAGCAAGGAGATGAAATCAAACAAGACGGCCTCCGCGAGGAGACCGTCTTGGGATTAACTAGAGAATTATTTGCTAAGCTCTTACTTGGCAGCCCTGAGGTCAGCTTCAAGGTGATCCAAGAATACAGCGAGTTCCTCTGGGAGGTGGTCGCCAAACTTGGGATAGTGATTGGTGCGGATGTCTTCGACCTCTTCCAACCAGCCATCGATATCAACTTTGAGCAGTTCCTTCATATCCTCTTCTGTAACATCAGAAGGACGATCGATTGCATCAAGGGTAGGCATGATTCCGATTGGGGTCTCAACAAACTTAGCAGTCCCTTCACAGCGCTCGAATACCCACTTCAGGACGCGGCTGTTCTCGCCAAAGCCAGGCCAGAGCCACTTGCCGTCGTCAGTCTTGCGGAACCAGTTCACATAGAAGATCTTAGGAAGCTTCTCCTGGTCTGGTGCTGCATGACCTACGTTCAACCAGTGCTGGAAGTAATCGCCCATGTTGTAGCCACAGAAGGGCAACATTGCAAAGGGGTCACGCCTGATGGTTCCGGCCTTCACGTCAAGGGCAGCTGCAGTCACTTCAGAACCTACAATGGAACCGAGGAACACACCGTGGTTCCAGTCATTGCTCTGGTGTACCAGAGGAATGGTGTGAGGCCTTCTACCACCGAAGAGGATTGCGCTGATGGGCACACCCTTGGGATCTTCCCACTCAGCGGCAATGCTTGGGCACTGTGAGGCAGGGGCGGTGAACCGTGCGTTGGGGTGAGCAGCAGGCTTCTGCTTCTTATCACTCTTGTCCTGCACCCACTCTTCGCCAGTCCAGTCGATCAGCTTGCCAGGTGCATCATAGCCAATTCCTTCCCACCATACGTCATTGTCCTCAGTGAGGGCAACGTTGGTATAGATGGTGTTGGAAGAAGCGGATACAAGGGCGTTGTAGTTGGAATCTTCTGAAGTTCCAGGTGCAACACCGAAGAACCCTGCCTCTGGGTTGATTGCATAGAGCTGGCCGTCGGAGCCGTACTTCATCCATGCAATGTCATCACCGACAGTCTCTACCTTCCAACCGGGGATGGTAGGAATGAGCATGGCGAGGTTGGTCTTACCACAAGCTGAGGGGAATGCTCCGGTCAGGAAGCGACTCTTGCCCTCAGGGCTGGTGATCTTGAGAATGAGCATGTGCTCGGCAAGCCAGCCTTCATCACGAGCAAGCACTGTTGCAATTCTTAGGGCCAGACACTTCTTACCAAGCAGGGCGTTCCCGCCGTAGCCTGAACCATAGGACCAGATCTCTCTTGTCTCTGGGAAGTGTGAGATATACTTGTCTTCCATTGGGGCACAGGGCCATTTGCCCTCATCAGTCTCACCTTCAGCAAGGGGCTTGCCCACAGAGTGGAAGCAAGGGACGAATTCGCCATCGGTTCCAAGGACATCAAGGACTTTCTTGCCGACACGAGTCATGATCATCATGTTTGTGACAACGTAAGCACTATCTGTAAGCTCAACACCAATTTTTGAGATATCCGAGCCGATAGGGCCCATGGAGAAGGGGATCACGTACATGGTACGGCCTTTCATACATCCACGATAGAGGTCAGTCATCTCTTTTTTCAACTGGGTGGGATCAATCCAGTTATTGGTCGGACCGGCGTCTTCTTCCTTCTCGGAAGAGATGTAGGTGCGTTTTTCTACGCGTGCTACGTCGGAGGGATCGGAGAGAAACAAAACACAACCAGGCTTTTTGGCGGGATTCAATCTCGTCGCTACACCACTTTCAATTGTAAGCTCGATCAGTTCATCGTACTGGGAAGAACTCCCATCTGCAATTACAATGGCGTCTGGGGTTGTGAGTTCTGCAAACTCCTCAATCCACTTTTTAAGTCCAGCATGTTTAATGTCATTGACGTTCATGGACTACTCCTTATCATCTAGAAATACAGCAACTCTTAACAAAGTTTAGAGTTGCTCAAAGATGAATTTACAGGTTTTTCCAATCTTTATCAATATACTTGCTCTTCAAGTTGTATTTTTTCTTGTATGAAGGGGATTTTTCTAAAACATCGTCCCGTGGAAACGAGAGTTGAAACTCAGATACAGCTCAGGGGGAACGTCATCGGGGATATCCAAGAGGAAGTCGGAAATTTTCTTAATCTTATCCTTCAAGGAGTCTTTTTTGTTTGCCTGTGCTTCCTTGAGGGCTTCCAAACTCTCAAGGATAATGAGGTGGGAGTTTTTCACCTCTTGCAACGCCATCTTGTAGCGCTGGCTAAGATCGAGGATTATCTGGCGGGTCTCATCAGGATGAGCTTCGATGAAAGCGGGGAAGCTGGCCTGGGATATCTCCACCAAGACACAATCAGTCAATGCTACGGCTGTAGCATTTCTGGGATCTTCCTCAAACAAGCCCATCTCCCCCAAGCTTGAACCAGGCAAGGATATCTCCGAAAGCTGGAACTGCTGGGAAGTCTGGTAGTTCAGGTAGAGTGCAACTTTTCCAGAGCGTAGGAGGAACATCGTGGAACAGGGGGTTCCCTGCTCGTAGATGACCGTACCCTTGGATAGTTCCAGTATCTGGTTTCCTGCATCTTCTCTGTTTGGCATCGGAGGCCTCCTCATTAGGTGTAGTAACAAAAGTATACTATCCCAACAGGGGTGCAGACAAGGGGTGCATTATTCTTGCCTGGTGCCATTTCCGTGATACACTAAACCATCATGAAAGAGCATACTCCCATAAGCAGAAAAGAGAAGCTTGCATACGGTTTCGGGAACTTCGGGCAAAACATGTTGTATAGCCTCATGGCAAACTTCTTGCTGTTCTTTTACACCGACATCTTTGGTATTCTTCCCGCTGTTGCAGGGACCATCCTCCTGCTGGCAAGGTTGTGGGATGCCATCAACGACCCGCTGATGGGTATGCTTGCCGACAGGACACGCACACGGTGGGGTAAGTTTCGCCCCTACCTCCTGTTTACCCCCATCCTCTTTGTCCCCTTTGCCGTTGCCTCCTTCAGCGCACCGGCCTTGGGCATGGGTGGCAAAATAGCATGGGCCTCGGTTACCTACATTGCCTTCGGGATGATCTACACAGCAAGCGATGTCCCCTTCTGGGCCTTGAGCAGCGCCATCACCGACGATACCAACGAACGCAACAGCGTGGTCGCCTACCCACGGTTTTCAGCTACCGTGGCTGTCGCAATCGCTACCCTGGCGACCCAGCCCCTGATCTTCCTCTTCTCCAGGGAGGGGAAGCCGGCTTCAGGCTACCAGATGACAGCCCTAGCCTACAGCGTGCTTACCGTTGCCTGTTTTATTGTCACCTTCATAGTTGTACAGGAGAGGGTACAGCCAGTAGAGGATCAAAAAAGCCGCTTCAAGGACATCTTCACCATATTCGGCACAAACAAGCCCCTCATGCTTGTCATCATAAGCGGTTTCTTCACCGGTATCGGGCAGACAGCAAAGCTTTCCATGCTCATCTACTATGCGAAGTACAACCTTGGCAACGAGTTGCTCTATACCTTATTTGCCGGGATAAACATACCCTTCATCCTGATAGGCATCGCCACAGTCCCCTATTTCAGCAGGCGCTTCGGCAAGAAGGTAACCTGCATCGGATACTACAGCATCTACGCCCTCGGGTCATTGGGCTTCTTCTTTGTAGGATGGGAAAACTTTCCGCTGCTGCTCGTCTTCAACTGTATCAGCAGCCTGGGCATGGCAAGCCCGCAGGTGATCCAGACGGCAATGATCGCAGACACCATCGAATATGGCGAGCTGAAAACCGGAAAGCGGACTGAAGGCACCATATTCTCCAGCCAGACCTTCCTGGCAAAGCTTACCGCAGCTGTCACCTCTGTCATGATCGCGACCTCTTTGGCAGCTGTGGGGTACCTGCCCAATGTGGCCCAACCTGCAGAGGTGCTGAAAGGTATCCATGCCCTGACAGCCTTCATCCCGTTCTTCAGCAGTATCCTTGGCATCATCCCCATAGCCCTCTACCCTCTTACAGAGAAGCGGCATGCCGAAATAGTGCGTCTTCTGCACCAGCGTGCCCAAGAGAGTTCAGATTGACACGATAGGGCGTCACCGCTACCCTATTCCTTGGAGATCATACAACCCGATCTCCAAAGGATGTAGTATGACTGAATTAGCACTGCCGGCAGGTTCTCTGCAAGCGGCCTTGGTTGCCTTCAACGAGGGTGCCGATGCCGTATACCTTGGCATGCGCAATTTCTC
>CAYMRN010000157.1:0-4794 GCA_964392855.1 uncultured Sphaerochaeta sp. | reverse complement strand
AGAGGAAGGTGAAATGCTCCAGATACATCTGGTACTCCGGATATGCCGCCAAGGAGAGGTAGTAGCCGCTTTCATACCAGATGAACTGCATGATCTCATCAAGGGTCCCGGTCTCCACCCTCTTGCACAACTGTGAAAAGAAGGATGAGCATCCCTGGTACCGGATACGGTCCTCATCATCAAGGACAGGTCCCTCAACAAAAGGTTGGGGATCGCAAGCATAATATACCAATGTTGCATATACCCCCTCATCAGAGATGTTGCAGAAGGGGGAACGCAAGACACTCATATAGGAGAGCTTGTCACCTGGATAGAGGGTAAGCTGCAGCATGGCGTACAGGTCGTTTGCCGGGGCTTCCAGCATCAGCGAGCGTGCTGCCTGCAGGCTATAGGGGATGGAGTACCTCCTGAAGGCCTTCTCAAAGCTCAACTGATTGCCTGTCGAACGCATAAGAAGAGCCACATCACTGGGCTTTGGTCTTCTCGGACCATAGCTAGAAGGGATGAGATACTCATCGGTGGTGAACATGCGTACCATCAGTTGGGCCACGGCTACAGCCTCTGCATCGGCTGAGGCTGCACTCTCTTCCTCTTCATCCTCCTCCTCTTCCGCCTTGCCTTGTTCTAGCCCCCTTTCTTTATCTTTATCACTTTTCAGAGGCTTGACCAACACGGTGCAACTTGGCCTGATACCTTCGGTTGGTTTCCTAGAGCCCAGAGAGGTGAAGTTGGCTTCATAGCTCTCCCCCTCATTATTCATGACAAGGGGAAACATCCTGTTGAACAGGTCTATGAGGGCGGGTTCGCTGCGATAGTTCGTATCAAGGCTGAGGGCCACCCCTCCAACCTTGCCAAGTTCCTCATTCAGATGCTTGAATACCCGCACATCCGCACCCCGGAAGCGATAGATGGACTGTTTCTCATCCCCTACAAAGAAGAGCTTGTCCGCCTTGAGCGCAGAGGGCAGAGGAATACCCTCACTCTCTTCCTCCTCCTTCTCGGATAGCAGGTAGAGCAGCTCTTTCTGCTGCTCGTTGTTGTCCTGGAACTCGTCGATCATGATGTAGCGGAACTTGTTCTTAAAATATCCACGCAAAGGAAGATTGTTCTTGAGAATCTCCACAGCAAGGGAGGAGACATCGCTGAAGGTGAGGATCCCTGTCTTGCGCTTCTCTCTCTGATAGGATTCTACATACTCGCGGACAAAGTCCACCACGCTAGCGAGCTGCTTTTGGTGCAGCAGGACTGAGAGGGCAACACAGAGCTTGCTTCGTAAGGAACGGTATTCCTCTGTGGTTTCACGCAGGAATGCAAAGTCATCACCTTTTCCTGTCCCAGGCTTCCTAAAGAAGAACCTGTCGCTTGCAAGCAGGTCGAACATCCCCTTCTCGTCCAGACCCTTGCCAAACTCCTCAAGCAGCGTATGGGCAATGGTCCGGACAAGGGTCAAGGTCTTAGGCCCTTCTCCGAAGGAGGCATACCTTTCCAGCAGGAGGGTAAAGCTGCTGAAAAGATCATAGAACTGTTCACGAACAGCAGCTATCAATGTGTCAGAGAGATCATCATCGACCCTCTTGGGAAGATAGTAGTGATCGGAAGCTAGACGGACAAGCATGTTCTCTACCAGGTTGTCAGGGGTATAGAGCTCAGAGAGAATCTTCGCCCCTGCACTGAAGGCTCGCTCCTCCAGCAAGGCATTGGCACAGCGGATGGCACTCTTCTTGTTCTCTTCATCATCGACGGCAAAGTCACCGGCTATACCATAGGAGGTGCTGTCGCACCGTACGATGGTGGAGCAGAAGCTGTCCAGGGTGGCTATGGTTGCATCGGGGAACTTGGCCAGTTGCCCTGCGATATGCGGATCATCACCGAAGGCGAGCAACTGGCGGTGGATACGCTCGCGCATCTCACGCGCCGCCTTGCGGGTAAAGGTGAGGGTAAGTATCTGATCACAGTCCGCCTTCCCCTCCAGGACCAGGCGGAGGAACCGGTAGGAGAGCACGGTAGTCTTGCCAGAGCCTGCCCCTGCCGACACGACACAGTTCTGGTCGCAATAGACTGCCTTGAGCTGGTTCTCATCCAGGCGCCTGTTGTTCTTCTCCAATACGTCTTCAAATTTGATCATCGGGTAGCAAACCTCCTTCTGCAGATCGGGCGGTAGATGCACCGTTGGCAGCTTTCCTTGGAAGGGGTCGCCTCAAGGTGCCCCCCTTCAATTGCAGTAGCCATCTTTTGGAGGGCCTCTTCCAGGGCCAGGTCACAAAACTCCATGAGCTCTGTCTGTTCCCTATCCCAGATAGCGCTGTATCGCCCATCCTTGATGCTGAAGTATGAGGCATTGACCGTATCTGCTTCCAAAGTCTCCCCTACCAGCTTCCTGTACAAGGGTAGCTGGAACGAGGGTATCTTCTCCTTGATCCTGGTAAAGGGCACCGACCCCTTCTTGTAGTCGATCACAGCATAGAGCTTCCCTTGGGGGGGATCGAGACAGATGATGCGGTCGATCCTCCCCTCCAGGGCGAACAACTCATTGACGAAAGAGAGCTTCTTCTCGAAGAAGATGGAACGGGTATGTGCAAACAACTTCTCCTCCGCTTCCAGTATCCCGGTGCATCGCTCTCGGAACTCATAGATGATCCAGGCACGGGTGGGAGGGTTGGGCCCCTTCTCTCCAAAGTACTCGATGAGCTTCTGGTCAAACAGACTGAGCAACAGCAGGCGGTACTCCTCAATCTTGTTGGGAGAAAAATACTCTATTTCTGTAAAAAAGGCTTCATATACAGCATGAAGGAACGCCCCTATAAGGCGATGATCGACACTCAATACCCGGTACTCCGCCTCTTCGACCTCAAACAGGTATTTGCACAGCCAGGCATAGGGGCATCGGACAAAGGTATCGAGGGCTGTCGGTGAGATATGGATACGACGCTTGCCCTCAACCTCATGCTTGAGCAGCGGCACCCACTCCAAAGGGAGGGGATGTCGGGCAAAGTCTCTTCTCTTGGGGGAGAGGGAGGTGTGGATTGCCTGGGCAAACCACACCTCTTGCCTGTTGGTAGCATGGGAGAGCGTTTTCTCCCCTCTAAACACCTGAGCCTCCCCGATGAAAGGGTCATGGGCCTCTGCAATATTTTCTCGCTTCCCAGTGATCAGGTTGTGCTCCAAGAAATATGTGGGAGGCAGAGCCTCTCCCTCATAACTGGACGTATGGTAGGAGAGATAGAGCTCACCCTCTGCCATCGTAGCTGCCTGCAGGGTAGCGATGGTGGTATCCTCCTCTCGGCGGTCCTTGCTCTCTACCGTCTGGGGCAACAGGGCAAGAGGCTGTGACAGGCAAGCGGAACCCCTGTGGTCAAGGCCGAGGATGAAGTGGTGCTCAGCCTCCAAAGGAGCAGTCAGGGGCCAGGGATAGGCCTGTATGCCCTCTTCATGCATCTGTGGCACATAGAGCTTCGTATCCAAATGATCCAGGAAGAAGCTGAAGACCGAGGGGTGTGAACCTAGTGCAACCGAAGCCATCGAAACCTTGATGTTTTCCATGGCATCAAGGCAGAAGGAGTAGACATCCTCGCCTTGGGTGCCTGTCCACTGGGTATCGAGAAAATAGGTGTCCTGGAAATGGTTAAGCTTTTTTCTCAGCTCCTCGATATCCTTGGCCGTGCATATGCCTACAACACTCTCCTTGAAGGCCTTGTACCAAGCGACCAAGGAGCTGTCCCTCAGCTGCTCAGTCCACTGGTCAGAACCCCAAACCGAGCCCTGCACCACAGCCCTGTCGACAGCTGCGGCGAGGAGCTTGCGCTGAGTCGCCAGGTCCTTCCAGGGAAAGCCAATGTCCAATAGGAGGGCTTTCATGCTTTCCAGGCTGAAGAGCTCTTCATAGACCTCCTTGAGGCGTGAGAAGAACCTTCCACTGGGATAGAGCAACGGAGACTTCCCCTGGCGAATGACGAGGGGGATGTCGTACAGCCATGCCTCCTTTTCAAGACAGGGGAGCATGGTGGCAGGATTGGCACAACTGATGAGGATGTCCCTAGTGGGGACTCCCTCATCAAGGAGGTGGCGAATCCTGCGAAGGGTTGTGCGAATCTCTTCGATATGGTTATCGAAGAGTTCCAGCCTGGTTGTATTTTCAAGTGGGGCGGGCATTGGCTTGACTGTGATCCAGGAAGGGGCGCCCAGGCTCGAGACCAATGTAGCAAGGCCAGGGATCAGAGAGGGAAAGAGGATGCAGTATTGTTTGGTAAACACCTGCTCGTCTGCAAACTGCAGCGAAGGGTGCTCGTACCCCGGCTCAAAGAGCTGGTGCCGGGCAAGGAAGGATACATACTCCTGATAGAGAATCTTCACATCGCTTTGCATAGCCTCAGGCATCAGGGAGAGCACCTCCTCGTCCAAAGCATCCCCCAACTGGGGCAGCAGGGATGCAAGATATTTGCTGAACCGGCTGTTTGCCTCAGGGAAAGCTGGGTTAATGAAATAGGAGAGCCTATGCTCCTTCTCCAGCAGTGTCCTGGCAAATAGCTGGCGGATCAGGGTATTGGAGGGCTCCTCTTGTGTATGCCTGGGCAGGAACTGGGCCCTGAACAGGTCAAAGGAGATGGCCTGCTCTGCCAGTATGGCCTTGTTCCTTCCATGCAGGGCGTAGTCCACCAAATATCTTCTTGCCGCCACCTCTGTGGGGAAGACACAGATATGGCCCTCGTCAAAAGCCGTATGCACATAGGTTCGTTTCGTCTCTCTCATAGATTGCAGTATACCACGATTGTGTGTACCATTACTCATGCTTATGCC
>CAYMRN010000156.1:0-4822 GCA_964392855.1 uncultured Sphaerochaeta sp. | reverse complement strand
TCCTTTGACCATACAAACAAACAGCCGGCAATGCCGGCTGTTCCTTCAGTAGGGTGTCCTACTTGTCTGCGAGTTGCTCATCCATGGCCTTCAGTTCAGCCTCAAGCATCGCTTTTTCGCTTTGGAGCATCTCCTTGGTGGGAGCTGCATAGACTGGAGGGGCAAAGCCCATCCCATAGCCCATTCCTCTTCGGAATCCATAGCCTCTTCCCATTCCACGGCCGCCCATGCGGCGTGCATTTCCTGCACAAGGCCCCATTCCACGTCCGGTCATAGGACCTTGTCCAAAGGGACCAGTTCCATCTCTATATGCCATATTGTACCTCCTTGGTATATATAGTTACCGACATATGTCGGATTCATGTATACTATAATACTATTATCGACATATGTCAATAACTAGTTAGAAATAGAGGCAGTTTTTATGTAATTCCTTACTGAATGAAATTATAGCATGAGTTTATTTCTGTGTCCGAGTAAGGAAATAGTGAATATTTAGAGAAAAAACTAGAAACCCAAGGATTATCTCCTTGGGTTTCTAGGGACTTCGTTACTCTTTTTGCATGGAATGTGGCCTATAGTTCCAGCAGCTTCTTCGCCATAGTATCAGCCATGAACTCCAAACTGAGGTTCTCCCGTCGGGCAGTGGTCTGCTTCTTGATGTATCGGGCCAAGGTATTTGGGACTTCCAGCTCTTCCTTCCATCGTGAAGGTATGGCATCATCCCCATAGAATGCACCTGCAAGGGCTCCATAGATGGAAGCATTGGCATTAGCCGATCCCCCCTTCATGACCACAAGGCGCATACCATCTTCGAAACTATTGGTATGGAGGAAGGCATACAAGGCGAGCTCTAGGGAGTAGAGAACCCTCTCCTGTTTGCCTGTTGGGGCTTTTTTCCCCTCCATTGCTCTCTGGATTGTTTCCAGCACTGCATCTTCTAGACCAAACTTTTTGCTGGTAGCCAACAGGTAGTTGGCAAGCCTGAATGTATGTTCGACACCTCTGACAGCCTCTGCAATGGCCCAGGAGAGGACTATGTTGGCATCGATGCACGTTTGGTTGAGATTGGTCATGATGCACTCCGCCTCTGCCATGGAGGCAATCTCTTTCTCGGTCTTGTTTGTTCCTGCTACCCCTATGGGGGCAACACGCATCAGGGCAAAGGTGTTATCTTTACTTTCAAGAGGAGCATCTTCAAATATCTCCTCCAGGGAAGGGCGTACCAAGTCACTTTCAAGCTTGATCCACTTGCGATAGGAAGCGAGGACATGGTCAGCATCATACTCTTCAAGCGCTATCATGCTCTGGCACAGGAGGATGCCCAAGACACTGCAATCAGTAATTTCACCGCTCTCTCCCCACTCCCTTTCTATGCCGTACAGTTCCCCAATGCCTTGGGGAAATTCCTCAAGGAGAGCTTTCTCCTCTTTCCCTTCTGCCTGGATGCCCAAGGCATCCCCTACAAACATACCCAGAAGGGCTCCAGTTGCTCTTTCAATCGCTTCCATTATACTCTCTCTTTATTTGCCTGTAGCATAAAGCAAAGGGGAGACAAAGGCGAGTCCTTTCCAGAGAAAAGGTCTCGCCTTCCTTCGTTGGCAACACCTGCTTCTGTTACGTATTGGCCTTTGTACTGGCCTCTTCAAGCTCTGCCTGCATCTTCTTCAGGTCCTCAGGGATATCGATTTCCTGCGGGCAGAGTGGGACACACTGACCACATTCGGTGCAGACAGGGGGCCGAGAATTGGCTTTTTCTTCGTTTTCCCAATTTTTCTTGACCATGTCATAGCTCTGGAACATCCTATAGCGATTCCACAGGGCGAAGTTTCCTGGGATGTCTACGCCGAAGGGGCAGGGCATGCAGTACTTGCACCCTGTACAACCATTGCCGACCCGACTCCGCATGGTGTCCCCGATCTCGTCCAGTGCTATGTACTCCTTCTCCTCAAGCCTTGCAAAATCAGTAAAGGTCCTGAGGTTGTCTGCAACCTGCTCGAGGGTGGACATGCCACTGAGAATTACCTTTACATAGGGGTGACTTCCTACCCAACGCAAGGCAAAGGAGGATGGTGAGGCATTGGCATCAAGATTGTAGAGATGGTTCTGCAGGTCTGGGGGAAGGGATGCAAGGGAGCCTCCCTTGATCGGCTCCATGACAATGACAGGGATATCCAGCTTCTGGGCAAGCAGATACCCCTTGGTTCCTGCCTGCTCCTCAGTGTCGAGGTAGTTGTACTGTATCTGACAGAAATCCCAATCATAGCTTTTAAGGATCCTTTCAAAATCCTCATAGATGGAGTGGAAGGAAAATCCTATGTATCGGATCTTGCCCTGCTTCTTAAGTTCCTCAAGGTAGGTAAGTATGCCAAGGCTCACCATCTTATCGTACGTCTCGCCATCGATGGAGTGTAGCAGGTAGAAGTCCACATACTCCATATCCAGTCGCATGAGCTGTTCGGCGAATAACCTTTTGGCATCGTCTAGGGAGTTGACCTGCCAGCAGGGAAGCTTAGTTGCAAGAAAAAATGATTTTCTCTGGTACTTCTTCAGGACCTTTCCTACAAATGCCTCACTTGTGCCCCCATGGTAGGGATAGGCTGTATCGATATAGTTCACCCCACCGCTGATGGCCAGGTCCATCATCTCCTCAGCCATGGGTTCATCTATAGCACCGTCCTGTGTTAGAGGAAGGCGCATCGCACCAAAACCCAACAGCGAGGTAGTGATGCCTATCTTTTCAAAAGTTCTTGTTTCCATGCCATATGCTCCTTGGTGCAAGTTCGCCTTATACCATACCATAAAAAAACTCATGACGTAAACGGATGAATTTTTGCTTTTCGCTTTGCCTCCTTACGTCTCTCTGCTATAGTTTATCCATGAAAATGTCGGAAAGAGTTATCAATGTTGTATTGCGAGGTTTCTTCAGGGCAACCTGTCGCATAAACCGTGAAGAACTGGCAAAAGTTCCCCAAGAAGGACCTCTTCTCATGTTGGTCAACCACACCTACGTCCTTGATGGCCCTATGCTCTATGTCTTCCTGAGGCCAAGGAACCTGCTAGCCATGGCAAAGAAGGAGTTGTGGGACAACAAGTTCCTCGGCTGGGTTATGAATTCTTGGAGAAGCATACCGGTAGACCGGGAGAATATGGGTCGTGATACCATGGAAGCGTGCTTCTCCGCCCTAGATCGCAACGAAATACTCGCAATGGCCCCCGAAGGGACCAGGAGCAAGGATGAAAAGCTACAGCAGGGCAGGGCAGGGGTAGCCTTCATAGCTCACAAAAAGGATGCGCCGATGCTTCCTGTGATAGTCTTGGGTTTCTCCAGCTTTGCTGAGAATATCAAGCGCCTGAAGCGGACGCCCATCACCATCACAGTAGGAAAGCCCTTTGAGATTATCCAAAAGGGTGGTCGCATTGATGCAGCTACCCGGGAAGCCCTCATCGATGAGATCATGCTCAGGATGGCCACCCTGATGCCCAACGAGAAGCGTGGCTACTACCAGGACAGGGATTTTGCATACTCCCTGACTCGGGAACTGCCAGACTCCTGATTCCCTTACTGCTCTCGAGGATTCCCCATCGTCCCCATAAACAGGGGAATCCTGGCTTCCCTATCGATGATAGCGTAGAAGAAGGGGCGGTCAAAGGTCAGTTCAAATTGCTCCCGGATTGGCATGCTGGTCATCTTGATCATGACAGAGGTGACGGCGGATGCCTCTGAACCCTTCTCATCGACTCTGATGAAGGTCTTGTGCAACACCTCGCCGATAACAAGGTCTTTGCTGCGATTCTCAGTCATACGGGAGAAATCAGCTTGCATCGCATCAAAAGGCATCTTCATACCCATAGCTTGCAACTCATCGACAAGCGAGTCCTTATATGAGCTCTCAAACTTGGGAAAGGAGAGCTCCATGCTTGTCTCTTGCAACCTATCCACAGAGTCGAATAGCCGTTTGGTGAAGATACCCTCTTCTTTTTGGCCAGCAAGCCAGGAGGAAAGATCAGTATCTAAGGGAGGAAGCATGGCGACAAGTGCAAAACGGCTATTGGTGTAGGGCATCAACAGCATCTGGGCACCCATTGCATTGGCATACGGCAGTTGTACACTCTGGTGCATGAACGGTACGCTCACGCTCTTGTCCTTCAAAAAGAAATCCTGCTCATAGGTGCTTTCCTTGGTAAAGGGAAGCATCCAGTCCCCCTTGAAGTAGACAGCATTGATAAGATACATCAGAGAAGCAGGGTCAATTGCATCGAGGATGGTGGGAATTGTTCCCCTAGTCGCATCCTTGACCCAGCCATTGATGGAGGCAAGTGAACTCTTTGCCGAGAAATCCAAGGTTTTCGCAGTGGCGTGATAGGCCTCTTGCGTCTTGTTGAGAAATGCTTTGTCAAAAACCACCCGTTTATTAAGCCAAAGGCTATTTGCAATGCTTAGCTCAATATCCCTAAGCTTGTGTATGCTGTCCAGATAGGTAGCGTTTGCATCATTAAGCTGCTCAAGCGTCCCTTCTTCTGGAGTCAGAACATCAAGCATGGAGGAGAGGGTTGGGCCATCAGCTCCATTGGTGGTCATCCCCAAGGCGAGCAACACTGAAAGGGGGGAGAGCATGCTGTTCTCTTTTTCAAATTCTTTTGCGAAAAACAGGTGGTCGGAGAACTCCTGCACTGATCGGGTAAAGAAAGCCTGATCAGTTTCAGTTGGTAGTATCCTTTTGGGCTCCTGTATCCCAGCAGCTGCAAGCAGGGCAGCGACGAGCAGAACCAAAAAAGTGGTGCTAAATTTTTTCATGAGGCCTCCCGAAAGAAAATATGT
>CAYMRN010000155.1:4104-4866 GCA_964392855.1 uncultured Sphaerochaeta sp. | reverse complement strand
TTCAGGATCACGGAGGGTGATATGGCGATTATCAAAGGGGCTTCTCAGCCCGAACAGCTCATCCTGCATCACTTCCCTGGCTCTTGTGGAGGGGATGCTCACCATCTCGTTGAAGCCAAGCTGAAAAAGGGAGAAAAACAAGCCCAATAGGAGGATAGGGATGACAATCCTCCTGTAGCTGATGCCGGCATTATAGAGGGAGATGAGCTCATTGTTCGCATGCATCTGGGAAAGATGGTAGGCAGAAGCGAAGAGAAATGAGGGGGCCAAGGCAAATATCAGGGCCTCGGGGGTGTACAGCAGTGTCAGCTTGAAGATGGTGAAAGCCCCGACATTGGAGTTCACGTAGGAATCCAGATGCATGAACAGCTCAACGCTGACCAGCATCAGGGTGCAGAGCAGCAAGGTGACCACTCCCACCTTGGTTACCGACCTGAGTATGTGCCGTGTCAACAACCTCATAGGCGCCTCGTGAAGAGTAGCAGCAGCACCCCTAGGGAAAAGAGCAGGACGTTGGGTGCCCATATGAGGTAGGCTGGGTTGAAAGAGACCGAGAAAATCTGCATCTGGGCAAAAAACAGCATATACCAGTATACGACGGCAACCAGCATGGAGAGCCCGAACCCTATGAGCCGGCCATGCTTGACCCGGAAAAATGAGAGGGAGAAGGTGAGAAAGATCAGCATGGAGCATGCAGCGGAGAGGGCATACTTCTTGTTCAGCTCGGCACGATAGTACTGGTAGTAAAAATTGATCGGGGGG
>CAYMRN010000155.1:0-4094 GCA_964392855.1 uncultured Sphaerochaeta sp. | reverse complement strand
CTTCTTCTGCTGTAGTTCAGATTGCCGCTCATCGCCTACAGCCTGCATTTCCAGCAGTTCCCCTTCCAATGCGTCTATCTTTTTGCTATGGATCAGCAGGTCCTCCTGGTAGGCAGTCTTGTAGTTTGCGATACGTTGGTTCAGCTCTGCTATGGAGAGTTGGGAGGGCAAGGCGGTTGCCAAGGAGGCGACCTGGCCGGAGAAGTCCAGGTAGAACTGGGCTTGCCTGGCTTGGGAGAGGTTCCATGAGGAGATGTTCGTACCGTCGGAACTGAAGATCAGCGGAGAATCGAGGTCGAGGCGATAGATGAAGCTCTGTAGGTCGATGAGGGTCACCTCCCCACTGGGCGAGCTGAGCACTTGGCTGTTCCCCCTCTTCGGCAGGTCAAAGAGGATGATGTCGTGGACAGTGGAGCCGGAGACCTCCTTGTTGACCATCACGCGCTCTCCTATGGTGTTTGTGGTGTTGCTGGCCAGTTCCAAGGTGGGCAGGTCCTTCATCAAGGTGGTGTACAGCTCCTTGTACTGGCGAGTACTCCAAGGAAGGGCTTTGTCCGCTGTGAGGAAGGTTGCGAAAGAAAAGAGCACCGAAATGAGTATGATCGGGATGAAGATGCGCCTCATGGATATCCCAGAGGAACGCATGGCTAGTATTTCGTTGCTGCTTGCAAGGTCCCCTATGACCATGCTTGATGCGGTCAGGGAACTGAAGGGAAAGGTATAGAGCAAAAATTGGGGTATGGAGAGAATGACAAGACGGAACACTGCAAAAAAATCTACGTTTTTCAGCAGGATCCTCTGGGCGATGAGCAGAATCTGGTTGATGAAAAAGATAAAGAAAAAAAACATGAACGCCACAAAAAACGCGAGCAGGTACTCCCTGCCTACATGTGTGTACACCAACGTATGGCGTTCATTACGAGCCACTTCACACTCCTGTGGAACCGAAGCCCCCCTGCCCACGCTCAGTATCTCCAAGACGCTCTTCTGTGACAAAGGTAACCTGTGCATACCTGGCCACAACCAGTTGTGCGATGCGATCACCTGGGCGGACGATGAAATCCTCCTTGCCATGGTTGATCAGCAGCACCTGAATCTCTCCCCGATAGTCAGCATCAATGGTGCCCGGACTATTGAGCACCGTGACACCAAACTTTGCAGCGAGTCCCGACCGTGGCCTTACCTGGGCCTCAAACCCTTGGGGAAGGGCTATGGCAATGCCGGTGGGAACCTTTGCATAGGAGCCGCTTGCAATGGTGATGTCCTGTTCAAGGCAGGCGCAGAGATCTGCGCCTGCACTGTGAGCGGTGGCATACGCCGGCGCCTTGGCACCGGCTTGCAACGTGATCGATACAATCTCATCCATTGCTATTTGGATTCGAGAGCATCGATATAACTGAGATTAAGCCTGTTCTGACGGTCAATCTCCATCAGTTTCACTGGGATGACTTGACCTACGGACAAGACATCCTCAACATGCTGGACCCTGTCCTTGGAGAGCTTGGAGATGTGACACAGACCTTCCTTTCCGGGAAGGATTTCGATGAAAGCACCAAAGTCCATGATGCGCTTTACCGTTCCCTCGTAGATCCTTCCCACTTCGGGCTCCTCGATGATCGACTTGACCAGCTCCTTGGCAAGGTTTGCCGCAGCACTGGTCCGCCCGTAGATGGTGATGGTACCATCATCGGCGATGTTGACTTCAGCACCACTTTGGGCAGCGATTGCCTTGATGGTCTTTCCGCCGGTACCGATTACCGCACCAATCTTCTCCTCGTCAACCTTCATGGTCAGGATCTTGGGAGCAAGCTCGCTGATATCCTTCCTGGGGGCCTTGAGCGTCTTGTCCATGATGTCGAGGATATGCATCCTTCCCGCCTTGGCCTGATCAAGTGCCTTTGTCAAGATTTCAGGGGTGACTCCGGCAATCTTGATATCCATCTGGAAAGCGGTGATGCCATCCTTGGTACCAGTTACCTTGAAGTCCATGTCTCCGAGGTGATCTTCCTCACCGAGGATATCGGAAAGCACAACGTACTTGGAGTAGTCGGCACCTTCGGTGATGAGACCCATGGCAATGCCTGCAACAGGCTTTGTTATGGGGACACCGGCATCCATCAGGGAGAGACAGCCACCACAGACTGAGGCCATTGAGGAGGAACCGTTGGATTCCATAATCTCGCTGACGACACGAATGGTGTATGGGAACTGATCTTTGGTCGGGAGGACAGGCTCCAAGGCGCGTTGGGCAAGATGACCGTGTCCGATCTCCCTTCTGCCGGTGCCAAGCCGTCCAGTCTCACCTACGCTGTAGGGAGGGAAATTGTAGTGAAGCATGAAGTTGCTGAAGTACTTGTCCCCATCAATGGTATCGAACATCTGCTCGTCACTGGAAGTGCCCAAGGTGGTGGTTGCAAGACTCTGGGTCTCTCCACGGGTAAAGAGCGCTGAGCCATGGGTCATGGCAAGCAGACCTACCTCACATTCGATTGGCCTGACCTTATCAACGGGACGACCGTCAGTACGCAGGCCATGGTTGAGGATGGAATCACGCAGGATCTCATACTCAAGCTCCTCAAACAGGGCAGCAAGCTGCCCTTCCCTCTTGGGATCCTCTTCCAGCTCTGCAGCAAACTTCTCCCTGACCTGCTCATGGGCTACAGCGAGTGCAGCATAGCGTTCCATCTTGCCCTTTACAAACGAGGCCACCTTGATCAGCGGCTCTGCAAAATCCTTTACAGGGGCGAGCCAGGAGAGATCGGCCTTGCTTTCAATAATCGGCAGTTTCTCCTTGCCGGCAAGCTTCTGCAGCTCAAGCTGAGCATCACAGAGCTGCACTATGACAGGCTGGGCAGTAGCGATGGCAGCGAGCATCAGCTCTTCACTGACCTCTTTGCCCCCACCCTCTACCATGGTGATGCCGTTTCTGGTTCCAGCTACGACGATGTCCAGGGTTGATTTTTCAATTTCGGGAAATGTAGGGTTTACTACGTATTCCCCTGCTACCATGGCAATCCTGACCGCGCCGATAGGTCCGTTGAAAGGGATGTCACTGATAAGCACTGCAGCGGAAGCTGCGTTCATGGCAATCATGTCGGGTGCGTTTATCATATCCGATGAGACAACTGTGGGCACTATCTGGATCTCGCGACCGAAGGCCTTGTCAAACAGGGGACGCATAGGACGGTCGATCAGGCGGCTGACGAGGATTTCCTTGTCCTTGGGCCTTGCTTCCCTTTTGAGAAACCCACCGGGGATTTTTCCAGCGGCATAGTATTTTTCATTATATTCTACACTGAGGGGTACATAATCAAGGGGTTCGGAGGGCTGGCGACCACTACAGACAGTTGCAATGACTGCACTTCCCTCATAGTGGGCATATACAG
Organism: uncultured Sphaerochaeta sp.; assembly: GCA_964392855.1. Taxonomy (GTDB): domain Bacteria; phylum Spirochaetota; class Spirochaetia; order Sphaerochaetales; family Sphaerochaetaceae; genus Sphaerochaeta. Next base: position 708 of record CAYMRN010000155.1, on the reverse strand, counting down.
TACCACTGGTCTGCTTGGCAATCTTACCGGTTTCAAATACCAGTTCTCCTTTACCAATTTTTACGGAAACTTTTTTTACTTCTTGCATTTTCATTCCTTCTTTGTTCTTTTTTCCTATTTCGAAAAATGAAAATAGCTCCAACAACCTGTTTGGTTGCCGGAGCTATCTTACTATTTTTTAGAGAATAACACCAACACTACTTTCGTATACCAAGTTCTGCGATCAGGGTACGATAAGCATCAATATCTTTGTTTCTCAGATATTTGAGCAATCTTCTGCGCTTACCTACCATCTGCAGGAGCCCGCGTGTTCCTGCGTGGTCCTTGGGATTCCTCTTGAAGTGAGGCTGTAGTTCATTGATGCGAGCGGTCAGCAGGGCAATCTGAGCCTCTGTCGAACCGGTGTTAGTCACATCACCACCATACTTGGCGATGATTTCCTGTTTTTCTTCTTTCGAGATCATACAACACTCCTCTTAGCAATGCTAAGACATTTTGCACGTACTGCCTTGGTATCCCACATCCCTTCTTTTGGCTTGATCAGCAACTCGGTCTCTCCAAACAGTGCGAGAACCTTCGATGACTGGCCATCTGAGAGGTGTATGGTCGCCTCATACGTTCCTGCCATAGGCAGGAGCTGCATGAATGATGCAGTACGATACAGCAGGCCTTCTTCAGTGAATTTGGAAGGGTAAGCAACCAGATCCA
>CAYMRN010000154.1:0-4890 GCA_964392855.1 uncultured Sphaerochaeta sp. | reverse complement strand
CACTCCATACAATTTTGCAGATAGGATTCGGTTGGTATGACAGCCACCTCCATGAGTTCAGTCTCAAGCAAGGCGCTGTTACAATCGGTACAGAACTGGAACATCTGGGCTTTGAACAGGACTATGATATGCTGAATGAAGACGAGACGATGCTTTCGGATTTCATCCCCAAGGAAAAACGTATCGAGTACCTCTATGATTTTGGTGACAGCTGGCAGCATATCATCAAGGTAGGGAAAATCAAGAATGTTAAGGGTGGCCCCTTTGTAGAGTGCACCGGAGGGGAAGGCTCCACCCCTCCTGAGGATTGTGGAGGGATGTATGCCTACGATGGCTTGTGTGCAGTCCTAAGCGATCCTAGCCACGAGGATTATGACGAGCTTTTCGAGTGGGCAGGGGATGACTTTGATGTTGGCTTTGACCAGGACCTCATCAATGACGAGCTTAAAGAACTACAGTTTATCCCATATCCTGGCAGCTCATTATAGGTGATTTTTGGATTACCGCTTCTCTAGCTATCTTTGTATGGTTAAGAATGTGTGGGTAGGACATGGCTGTGACAAGGCGAGAGGCAACGAGGATGTTGCCTTGTTGGAGGTCACTGCCCAGTCTCTCTGAAAATGCACTTGATGCAAAACCCTCTGTCGTTACTCTGCAAACTCACTATAAGACGATCATGTGCTGTAGAATAGTGTTTTGCCAATTGTTGCTGATAGGGTGTATACTTACACCTGTGCTTAGATTCGATGGAAAGGAGTATCTCTATGCGTTTGGGTGTTATAGCTGATGATTTTACCGGAGCAACTGATATTGCCGGGCTTCTGGTAAAGAATGGCCTGGAGACTGCCATGTTCAATGGCGTCCCCGACAGCATGCCTTCAGTCCATACCGATGTCCTGGTGGTAAGCTTGAAGATCCGTTCATGTCCGGTTGAGGAGGCTGTAGAGAAGGCCCTCAGTGCCTTGGCCTTCCTCCAGAAAGCGGGGTGTACGAGGTTCTACTACAAGTACTGCTCCACCTTCGACTCCAGCAGTGAGGGCAATATAGGTCAGGTAACCGATGCCCTGCTAGCAGCATTGGATAGTTCATGTACCCTTATCTGTCCTGCCCTGCCGGTCAATGGAAGGACTGTCTACAAGGGGTACCTGTTTGTGAACGATCTCTTGCTCAGTGATTCTTCCATGCGCAACCACCCGATAACCCCCATGCTCGACTCAAAGCTCGAGCGGCTTATGCAAGGACAGTTCAAGGGAAACAGTGCTCATATCTTTCATGCCGATATGGTAAAGGGACCAGAACATGTCAGGTCTGTGGTACAAAGATTACAAGCTGAAAACGCACAGTATCTTATAGTCGATATCCTCGATGATGAGGACCTGGACACTATTGCCCAGGCTACAGAGGATTTCCCTCTCGTAACCGGAGGATCGGGTCTTTCCCTCGGCATCGCCCATCTGCATAACCGGAGGTTGGGCAGGGGCAATGAGGAAGTGGTTAGCTTTGTCCCCAAGAAGGATCGCTCTGTCATCATAGCGGGATCCTGTTCAGAGCAGACCAATGCTCAGGTAGCATACTATAAGGATAAGGCCCCCTCCCGAAGAATTGATGAGGGTAAAGCCCTCCATCAGAAGGGGTATGCAGGGGAGCTTGCCCTTTGGGTGCTCGACCAAGAGAAGGAGGGCCTTGCCCCCATGCTCTATGCCACACGCACCCCCGAGGAGCTTGCACTAAAAAAAGATTTGTACGCTTCTCTAGATGTCTCTGCTATGATAGAGAAGATCATAGGGTGCATCACCAAGATCCTTGCCTACCAGGGTATAAGGAACTTCATTGTGGCAGGGGGAGAGACCAGCGGGGTGGTGGCAACCACCTTGGGGGTTTCATCCTATATCGTCGGTCCTGAGATCGATCCAGGGGTTCCCTGGGTTCGTTCTCTCGATGGGACCATGCACCTGGCGTTCAAGTCGGGTAATTTTGGTATGGTTGATTTCTTTGAAAAAGCACAGGAGATGTATCATGAATACGTTTGAAATGAGAATGTCCATAGTCCGGTTTGCCAAGTCCCTCTTTGACCGTGGGTATGCTGTAGGCAGTGCGGGGAATATTTCAGTGATGCTGGAGGATGGTACCTTTTTGGCCACCCCTTCGGGTTCTTCATTCGGTTCCCTCGTTGAAGAGGAGATTTCACACTTCGATGAGGAAGGAACCCTCTTGGATGGCAAAAGCCCTACCAAGGAGGTTCCTCTCCATCTTGCATGTTATGCGACGCACCCCTCCATGCGTGCTGTCGTCCATCTGCACTCCACCTATACAACCTTGCTAGCCAGTTGTGAGGGCCTTAATGACGGGCTTCCTTTTGACCCTTTCACCCCGTACTATGTCATGCGGGTCGGGGAGGTAGGGGTGTTGCCCTATCGAGTACCTGGTTCTGACCGCCTTGCCGAAGACATTGAGCAAAGACCTCAGTACACCACCTACCTGATGGCAAACCATGGGATCCTGGTCTGTGGATCCTCACTCAGAGAGGCTGTCTTTGCTGCAGAGGAGTTTGAGGAGAGTGCCAAGCTCTGGTATTTGGGGCAGGCTCTGCCTATCAGGTACTTTAGGGAAGAGGAGATAGCAGAGCTGAAGGATTAAGCGGTGAAATCCGTTATGAGTACTATATGATAGCCTAATTACAAGCATTGACTTAGAAATATTTGTTATATATGGGTTTCTAGGATACTAATAGCAATATACTTGATCTCTACCACGGGAAACAAGTTCGCTTTAGCTACGGCTAAGTTTTCTAAAGGTACCTATCATCATGATGAGAAAGAGCATCCAGGGGATGAGGGAGAGTAGCGAGCATACCAGCCCGATTGTCCCTGCAGTCGATGGGATGACCATAAGAAAACCTGAGATAAGGCCCACTGTAGCCGTCCTGTTTCCAAAGATACTATTTCTCATCACAAGAGTTGTCAGTATAAGGGTGATGCCGTTCAGCACGTAATAGATGTTGAAGGCTGTACCCTTCCACTGGAAGATAAGGGATTCTGCTATGATAAGCAGGCCGTCCCTTGGAGTGTTTGCATATGTTCTGGCAGTCTGCCACATCTCAAAAGCAGGATTGCTGGAAAAGAAAGAAGCGATGCCAAGCAGTCCCAAGAGAATAGCTACCATCATGACAGGTTTGTTTTTCTCTTTGAGGATTTGGTAGAGAGTCAGGTACAGCAGGATTAAAAGCACATTATCTACGATGAATAGCAGGTCCATGTGAAGAAGTCCTAGGAGCCAGTTCCGGTTAAAGAGTTCTAGCCAGAGTTCTGCTGATTCAGGGGGAAAAGAGACAAAGAAAACAATAATCTGAGCCGGTATGATCAAAGCCATAGCTAGTGAGGCATATAGTGCCACCTTACTCAAAGTCCTTGTAGTTTCATCTGTGAGCATGGAGCGCCTCTTACTGTATATCCTAAAGGTGGATATTCATGATGTCCATGGTCTTTCCTAAGAAATATAAAAAATCAAAGGGGTAAGAAGCAAGAATATAGTTTGAGATGTATGCTGAGAAATGAAAACAGAGATTCAGATGATCATTATTGTACAACTGGGATGATGACGAGCAATTTAGTAGTTTTACATGATTGATTGATGGATTTACACGCATACAAAAGGTTGAAACAAGACTGATATGTAAGGTCCAGGTAGGTGACCAAACGTAACTTTCAAACTCCCTTACGTAGGTCTCTTACATAGAAAAGAGCAACTACCTCTACGGTCGTTGCCCTTTTCATCAAAAGTAGAACTGTTGGTTAGCCATACCAGTATTGCTCTATTCTTCTTAGTTACTTGCCTCTCAGATAACCCTAGGATCAACATCAAGGCTGTAATCTATGTTGGGAAAGCCAAAGCCATGGATTTGGTCGTATTCCTGCCTGACTCCTTCAAGGTCACCCTTCTGTAAAGGCTTTCCTTCCCTTTGTAGAGCCCAACGGCTCTCCACCTCTTCTTGAATATCCTCCTGCATCTCCCAGTCATCAAGACGGATCCTTCCCTCATCATCGGTCGGGATATCCTCGTCTGTATAGAGGCGGTCTGTGAAAAGGCGGTAGATCTGCTCAGTGCACCCTTCGTGCACTCCCTTCTCCTTCATCACCTGATAGAGCAGGGCCATGTAGAGGGGCACTACCGGGATTACTGCACTGGCACGAGTCACCAGGGCCTTGTTTACCGAGACAAACGCTTTGCCACCGATATTTTCAAGTTGCTTGGTGATGGCTTTGGCACTCGCTTCCAGATGTTCCTTGGCCAGTCCTATCGTACCTTCACGGTAGACCGGATAGGTAATCTTAGAACCGATATAGGAGTAGGCAACGGTCATGGCGGTGGGGGCGAGCAGGTCCTCTTTGAGCAGGTACTCGATCCAAAGGCTCCAGTCCTCTCCTCCCATCACCTTTACCGTATCCTCTGCTTGGCCTTCCTCTGCCGGTTCAATGGTAGCCTGCTTTACCACAGGACTATCCATATCAACCGAGAGGGCTGAGAAGGCTTCACCTATGGGTTTCAGGACCGAACGGTAGGTAATACCTGTCACCGGGTCGGTACGGAGGGGGGAGGCCAGGCTGTAGACTACCAGGTCAACCTTCCCTAAGGTCTCCCTGACCAGGGTTGCTGTCTTTTCCTTAGTCTCGTTGGAGAAGGCATCGCCAAAGATTGACTCTGCCTTCAAACCTGCCTCCTTGGCCTTTTTTTCAAAGGCCGTGGTATTGTACCAGCCAGGTGTTGCTGTCTTGGTCGCACTGGGCTCGCGCTCAAAGGAGACATTAACCGTGTCAGCCCCACCTCCGAAGGCAGAGACGATACGAGTTGAAAGGCCATAGCCTGTCGATCCTCCAAGGATGAGCACCCGCT
>CAYMRN010000153.1:0-4906 GCA_964392855.1 uncultured Sphaerochaeta sp. | reverse complement strand
AGCTTCGTCATGACATCAAACGAATTGCAACTATGCGTATAGATCGTTACTATACGGTATAGAGAATTTGGAGGGAAAGATAATGTATGGTTTTGATGACAAAATAGCATTGGTAGTAGGTGCCGCTTCGGGTATCGGAAGAGGCGTTGCCCTGCGATTGGCACAAGAGGGCGCACTTGTCGCATGTGCCGACCTAGACATGGCAGGAGTCCAGGAGACCGTATCCATGATCGAGAAGAAAGGTGGAAAGGCAAAAGGATTTGCAGTGAACCTGCAAGATGTGTCAACCATCAGCTCAATGGTCGATGAAGTTGCCGACACGTATAAAAAAATCGATATGCTGGTCAATGTGGCCGGCGTCTGCCAGAGCAAGCCTTTTATAGAGGTGACGGAAAAGGAGTGGGATTTCATCATAGACATCAACCAGAAGGGAACGACTTTCTGTATGCAGGCAGTTGCAAGGAAAATGCTAGAGCATGTTCCCCAAGAGGTGAAAAAGAACGGCAAGACAGATACATGCTATGGGAAGATAGTTAACTTCTCCTCCATTTCAGGAAGAAGAGGGCGCGAGTTGCAGATCCACTACGCATCTTCCAAAGCTGCCATTATCAGCCTCACACAATCTGCAGCACTTGCACTTGCTCCCTTTGGCATAAATGTCAACGCTGTTTCCCCAAGTGTGGTGAAAACCCCCATGTGGGAAAAGAATGTCAAAGAGAAGAGCATCGCTTTCAACCAGGATGTCCTTGAAGAGAACAAAAGGTTCATTGCAAGAATACCTCTGCAAAGGGAAGGTTCGGTTGAAGAGATGGCAAACGCCGTCGCGTTCCTCTGCTCTGATCAGTCCAACTATATTACCGGCCAAACCCTTAATGTTGACGGCGGATTCGAGATGGATTAGGCGTAGGTCGATCACACTAGCTGATCTCTTCAAGCCAAACTGCAAATAAGTAAGAAAGATTCATTCTTCTCGCAAAATGCATGGAGAATGAATCTTTTTTTGTCCTCAGGGTTGTACGTAGTTGTATGCTGCCATGAATGCTACTGTAGTGCCGGTGACGGTCATGCATGTAGGTTGAATGGAATTGAAGGTCAACCAGGAAGTGTTTTTACAGAGAGATGATTCGCCAATGATCACGAGTGAAGAGAGGTTGGACGTTTTGTCTATGCCTCAAGAAGGGATCCTACCGAGCTCTTGAACTGGTCGCCCCTATCAAACTCATTATTAAACATCTCAAAGGATGCACACCCGGGTGAGAGCAGGACCACCTGAGGAAGATCAGGGAGGGCCTGAGCTTTTTGCCTGGCAGATTCGTAGCTGTTGAGGGTGGCCTCCTCCATGGAAGAGAACGGACCATCGTAGTGGATCTTGTTCTCCTTGAGCATGGGGATGAGCTTGTTTCGGGTAAAGGAGCCATCAAGCAAGGAGATGCTCGAGGATGCCTGGAGCACATCGAGCATCGCCTGCGGTTTGAGGTTCTTGTCAGTTCCTCCACAGATGAGATGGGTGGCCATGTTCTTGAACCGAGAAGAGGTAAAGTGCACAGCTTCGGGTATCGTTGCAGCACTGTCGTTGATGAAGAGGATGGTGTCTAGCAGGCCTACCTGCTCGATCCTATGGGGGACACCCGCAAAACTTTCCAAGGCCTTGAGGACCGCTTTCCATTTGAATCCCAAGGCAAGCAGGATCGCATAGGCACTCTTGAGATGAGGCATCTCTTCCAGATCCTTGGCACTTGTCCTGTCTATGCCCCGTACTCGCCTGCTGTCAAGCTTCGTCAGTTTTTTTACCCGTTTGATCAGGGCATCAGGCACAACAGCCATTTTTATTGAAGGGGTGAAGAGATCCAATTTGTCCTCTAGATAGTTCTCGATGCTTTCATAGGAGTTCAGATGGTCAGGATAGAAGTTCGTCAAGGCACAGATCTCCATGGGGGGAAGCTCACCATGCAGGGACTGTATCGTATCCCGTATCAGCCAGGAGGAGAATTCACAAACCAGGAAATCAGGGAGCTTCTTCTGCTCGTCATGCCGTTTTTCCCATTCGCGCAGAACTGAGAATGCACTGATGCCCATATTGCCACACTGCATCGCCTCATAGCCAAACTTCTCCAAGGCGTGGGCGACAGCTGCACTGGTGGTGGTTTTGCCTTTTGTCCCTGTGATGGCTATGATTTTTGTTTCGCTGCACCAGGGGGAGGAGAACAGCCAGGCAAAATCATTGACTACCATCCTCGCTGAAGCGAGCAGGGGGTGGTTTGGGGGGATGGCAGGATTCTTCACCACAATGTCGGCCCAGAGGAAATCTTCCTTACGGTGGGTACCGGAAATGCAGGTAGCACCGCGTCTGGTAAGCGCTTCCATCTCTGCGCCAAGGTCACACGTTCCCTTCAAGTCAGTGATTCTAACCTCATCCCCATGGTCAAGAAAATACGTGGCTGCGGAATATCCGCCTCCATTCATACCCAACCCAAAGATTAGAACCTTCATGCATACTCCTCTCTTCTACCTATGCGATGCTATTACTGATAACAGTTTTCTCATACTAAGGTATCACATTTTGGCAATTTTTGTCATGGGGTTTTCCTTGGATTATTGGTTTGGCGAAACCGATTTTCCCTAACCCCCCTTGACGTTACCAACCCATCATTGCATAATAGTACAGGTAATTACAAAGAATGCCGGAATTGGCTTGCCAATAAACCTACCGGTTGATTAAGGAGCTCTACAGTGCCTTGTGGAAGAAAAAGAAAACGACATAAGATTGCTACTCATAAGAGAAAGAAAAAACTCAGAAAGAATAGACATAAGAACAAGAAATAACCTTCTTACAATCTTATTCAACTGCTAAGCGCAGTTCACAAAAGCAAAAACCGTCGGTCGCTCCGGCGGTTTTTTGCGTTCCTATCCCTAGCATCCAAAAGAAGCTCAGGATTTTCTGGTACTGGACCTATGAGACCGGAGACACCAAACCAAAAACTTTTTCTATCTCTTTATTAAGTCACATGATAGTATAGATGGACCATCTAGGGGGATTTTATGGCAAAAACCTCTTTTCCAGAACAATGGCTACAAGCATTTGGGAAATGCTCCCTTGATTTCTTTGTCGTGGAGATGGGCAAGAGTATAAAAGTGCTGTATCGTGGTGGGGCGGCCACTTCATATTTTGGGTATCCTGTAGAGGTCTTTGTCGATCAGATAGAGGCTTCCTTTGGAGATTTCATCCTTGAGTCGGACCAGGCTCGTGTTTCCAAGACATTGCGCGAGGCAACAGAGGCAAAAGCTGATGTGGAGTTGCAGTTTCATCTCATCCGTCATGACCACTCGGTCTCTCTGGTACGGGTCGTCGGCTCATATCTCTTCTTCCAGGAAGAAGAGCCTACCTACCTGTTTCTCCTTTCCGATGAGAAGCGGGACACTGTCCCCTTTGACCTGAGACGCGAACGCTTCAGACTTAGCTTTTCTGTTGGTACGGGATCGCTGGTTGAGGGCAACCTGCAAGGGCGCATAGCCTTCCTTGTACATGAATTCACCAATATCTATGAAGCGATAACCATCTTTGTCTCCCGATATGTGCACCCCCAGGACAGCAAGGCCTTTGCACCCTTTGCCGATCAGAATGCGCTGACCTCTTCTGCTGCTTCCAAAGCAGAGCAAAAGGATATTGCATTCAGGCGGAGAAGCTATAATGAAGCGTTTCAAGGGTACCGGTGGTCGCTGTTGTCCTACTCGATGCAAGAGGTGGATTCAGCTCTGGTCTGCACCATGATCTTGCAAGACTCCAACAAAATTGCCAGCCAACTGGCAGAGAAGACGCTAGAGACACAACTTGACCCTTTGACCGGGGTGCTGAACCGTTCGGCCCTGGAAGCCCAGGTTGCCCAGCAGATCGTCCTAAGTTCGAACAAAGAGAGTTTAGGGGCGTTCTTCATGCTCGATTTGGACCAGTTCAAGGCGGTGAACAACACCTTTGGCCATGACCGGGGTGATGAGGTGCTGCGTAAGGTTGCACAAGCTGTGGTAGGGGTATTCCGCCCCACTGACATCGTCGCCCGCCCAGGGGGCGATGAGTTTGCCGTCTTCATCACAGGCATTCCCTCCTATGAGCTGGCCTTGATGAAGGCCGAGAACCTGTGTAACGCTTTGCGAACCCTCAGGCTGTCACAAGAGAAGCTTCAACTGAGTTGTAGTGTTGGAATCTCCATCTTCCCCGATCATGGCACCTCGTTCAAAGAGCTGTATCGCACTGCTGATCTGGCCCTATACCAAGCGAAGAGGGAGGGTAGGGACCGGTTTTGCCTGTATGGCAAACGCCCGTTGCCCTATGGGGCTGAGTGGCAAGTCGACAGGCAGTGGCTATTCTCCCAGATGGAAGAGGAGATCTATCTCTGTAATGTTGGCACCTATGCACTGATATTTGCCAATGAGGCCCTGCTCAAGCGGCTTGGTCATACAACTCTGACTGCCACTGGCCATTGTTATGAGGTGTTGCATGGCCGAAGCTCCCCCTGCAAGGATTGCAAGAACCTGTATCTGAGAAAGGACAAGATGAAAACCTGGATACGCAGTGATACGGGAAGCGACACGCTGTTTCTTGTACGGGAGAAAGCCTTGCTCTTGAAGGGTGAGCACGTAAAGCTCTCAGTTTCCACACCCCTGCCAGAGGTCCTGAAGAACTTCCTGGATGAAAATATCCGCTCACCAGTGCTTGAGCAGTTGCAGCAATGGTAAGTTGTTCTTCCAGGTAAACCCATCCATCAGATCATAGCTCCTTTTTGGCTAAAAACTTGTCTGAGGAGAGGATATCTTGTTCGCCTTTGTTGACTGTAAACTCTGAAGTGTGGTAGTGTATCGAGAACCTCTTTATCCGCTAGTTAGGCGGATCATTCAGTCCGTAAGGAGGAAC
>CAYMRN010000152.1:0-4946 GCA_964392855.1 uncultured Sphaerochaeta sp. | reverse complement strand
ACTATGGCAAATACTGCCCCTTGGCCCGACAGGGTCTGGCAACTCCCCCTATGCTGCACGTTCGACATTTGCCGGCAACGAGCTGCTGCTCTCCCTCGCCCTCCTGGTAAAGGATGGCCATCTCTCCAAGATGGAGATAGCCTCCCCTCCTCCCTTCCCCACCGATCTGGTCGACTACTCGATGGTAGATGCGTGGAAGATGCCTCTGCTCAAGAAGGCCGCTGCAAACTTCATTGACGGTAAAACGGACAAGGCTGCATTTGATGCTTTTTGCGAGGCAAATAAGTTCTGGCTTGATGACTACGCCCTTTTCATGATCCTCTATGAGCAGTATAAGGATGCCCGCTGGTTCAGCGTCTGGAAAAAAGAGGACGGTACCTACTCCAAGGAGACCGTAGCCCGTCTGGAGAAGCAACATCCTAGGAAAATAGCCATATGGAAAGCCTTGCAGTTTTTCTTTGAGAACCAGTGGCAGGACCTCAAGAACTATGCCAACGACAACGATGTCTCCATCGTTGGGGACATCCCCATTTTTGTTGCAGCCGACTCAGTGGATACCTGGAGCAACATAGACCTGTTCAAGACCGATGCAAGCGGCCACTACACCGCAGTAAGTGGTGTTCCCCCAGATTTTTTCTGTGCAACAGGTCAACTATGGGGCAACCCGGTCTATGACTGGGCTGAGATGAAAAAGGACAACTACCGCTGGTGGATGCAACGAATCAAGGCACTTTTCCATCAGAGTGACATCCTACGTATCGATCACTTCAGGGGGTTCGAGTCCTACTGGGAGGTTCCCTATGGGCACAAGACTGCCGAGCATGGTGTTTGGGTCAAGGCTCCGGGATCTGACTTCTTCAAGCAAGTGAGGGCCCAGCTGGGGAATTTGCCCATCTTTGCCGAGGACCTGGGCTTTGTAACAAAAGAGGTAGAGCAGTTGCGTGATGAGAACAACTTCCCCGGCATGCGTGTCTGCCAGTTTGGCTTTACGCGCAATGTTGCTGACTGGCCCAACCCCTTTGACCTGTTCCTTCCCCACAACTATCCTGACAACTGTGCGGCCTATACAGGGACACACGACAACAACACAGTCCGTGGCTGGTATGAAGAGCTTGAACAGAGGGATAAGAAGATGGTGTTGGACTATCTCGGAAGCAACCAGAAGGAAGTTACCTGGGCGATGATCAGATCTGTCATGGCGAGCCACGCCCAGTACGCAATCTTCCCCATGCAGGACCTGTTGGACCTGAATGCAAAGGCCAGGATGAACATCCCCTCAACCTGTGGCTCGCATAACTGGGCTTGGAGGATGGAGGACAAGCACAGCTGTGACATACACTTGGCAAAGCTGGAAAAACTTATAGGCTACTACGGAAGAAGCGGCAAACTTGCCCCGGAAGAGGAGCTTGAGCACCTCATGGAGCAGACAGTGAGACCAAGGCAGAGGAGTAAGACCCCGCTCGTGTTTTGAGACACATACCTACCCCCATCCTTCTTTTCAGCGACAAGACAAACAATGACTTGAAAAGGAAAAGCTGACTGTCCTCCGATACGGCTGCATTGAAGGATACAGGATGAACAATACTGGTGATGGGAAGGAAATGGGCCGTCATCACAGAGAGTGCCGTTACATCAAGGATTTGCACGGCCGGTATGAGAGTGGCCCCCATCGTGGAATAGTCGGCAGGTTTGTTGGAAAGGGTGGAAACATAGGCGGCATTGCTGGAGGTTCCAGAGCCATGTATGGCAAACGAAGAAAATTCCGGGGTGTTGTTGAACGATGTGAGGGTATTGTGAGGAACTGCTGCAAAGGTAATCTTCATCAGGCCAATAGCAGAAACCTCTGTAGCGATGTACAGCTCAGCAACCGAGAAGAGAGGCTGCAAAGCGAACATGCCAAGCAAAAAAACACAAATGCATGTTTTCTCATACTTGGCCCTCATAACGAGTGCTTGCCGAACCACATCCATGTTTTTCTCTGGCTAGAACCTATTGTAAGGCTTGTTGGTGCGTATGGTAATTCGTAGTGTTTATAAAAAAAATACATTTTCCATACAACATATGGTTATGTATATATGTTCTTTACAAGCATATATTTACTATTATCAATCGAGCAACCTATGTCTCTTCAATCTCTTATCTTGCATACTATCTGCTAAGGAACCTATAGACCCTATCTGTTTGCCATGGTACTGAAATCTGTTTGTATGCAGTAAAACTCAACGATCCATTGCATTCCAGAACCATGCAATGGATCGTTGAGCTACCTCTTCTACCTATTCTACCTATTCTTGTTTTTCAAAACCTCGACCATCTGGGCCATGACGGTATCAGGAGAGGGGGATGCGTCCACACCAACGAGCAGGCCTTGCTTCTGGTAGAAGGCGATCAACGGCTTTGTCTGCTCAAGATACACATCAAGACGATGCGCGATTGCCTCTGGCTTGTCATCATCGCGTTGGATTAGAGGCTCTCCAGTCTCATCATCGATACCCTCTTTCTTAGGGGGGTCATAGATTAGATGGTAGATCCTTCCGGTGGATTTGCACATCCTTCGTCCGGAGAGCCTTTTGATGACATCTTCGCGGCCGAGTTCGAAGTTGACCACTGCATCTAGCTCAGCCATCCCCATCAGTGCCTCAGCTTGGGCAAGGGTCCTGGGAAAACCGTCCAGGATGAAGCCCTTCTTGGCATCATCTTCGGCAAGGCGCTCCTTGACCATGGCAATGGTAATGCTGTCAGGGACCAGGTCCCCACCGGCTAGAATCGCCTTCACTTGTTTGCCTAGTTCTGTTTCCTGTTTGATATGGTTGCGGAACAGGTCCCCAGTTGAGATGTGGGGGATGTCATAATATTCTTTAGCCTGGGACGCGATAGTACCTTTTCCGGCTCCAGGAGGGCCGAGAAACACTAGATTCATAGTTCACCTCATGTGAGAAAGATTCATAAAGAGTATCATATTATCGTTTTCTTGTCCTCGTTAGCCCAAAAAATCCAGTATATTTGCAATAATTGCGTATTTTGTACCTTGCTGATTGCCTGCGAAAGTATGGGATTCGTTTCCTTGTACAAATGGTCCGCTTCGGGTAAAATCTCCAGAGAAACAGGAGAGTTTACCCGATGAATAAAATAATACTGCATGCTACGGACCTTGATGGCTATCTTTTGGATAGTGACAAGGAAAAAATTGCCCATGTCAATGAACTGTACAAGAAATCCCTTTCCCACTGTTCGGTGCTGGAGAGTGCTACAGACCTCATGCAGCTTGAAGCGGCAAGAAAGGCCCTGGTGGACAGCGCTTCGGAGATTGGCAACTACCTCAAGGATGTCTTCGCCGATGAACCCAACATCCATGTCTACTCCTTTGAGACTCCAAAGCAGCAGCATGGCCAGGCCTCTCGCCTCATAGCAAAGCTCCGTGATCCCAGTACCGACCATGAGGAGTTTCTCTACTACATCCAAAGGGCATACGAGATGCTCTTCTCCCACGTCTATGCGGATGCAGCCCTGCCAAGCAAGCGCAGCATCATCACCAAGACACCGGTGACCAGCCCTGTGCGAAACTATGCGGTACACAGGATCCCTGATGTTGATTCCCTTATCAAGAATAGTGTCATGTGCGTAATGCTGCGCGGAGCCCTGCTTCCCAGCATGATCTTGAGCAAGGAGATCCAGGAGTACTCCTCCGATGATTTTGTCACTCCATTCGCCCTTTTTAAGATCAAGCGCGATGACAGCAAGAATGAGGCGAACATGGACTATATCCTCGACCTGGACAGGTCCTACTTCAAGCTTGATGAGCTCGATGGCAAGGACCTGATCTTTGCCGACCCCATGAATGCAACCGGAGGCTCCTTGGTCACCATCATAAAGTATCTGCATGACAACAACATCCACCCCAAGTCGGTGAAGTTCATCAACGTCATCAGCGCCCTGAAGGGATCGTTGAGAATCTGCAGGGCGATCGAAGGGGCTGAGGTGTATACCCTCTGGATGGATCCTGTACTCAACGATGCCGCCTTCATCCTCCCCGGTCTTGGGGATGCAGGGGACAGGCTCAATGGAAAGGATGCTGAGAACAACCCCAGAAACATCATCCAGTTGCTAGCTGACTACGGATCCTCCATAACCAACCTCTACCGTTCCCAAGTCATGGAGATAGAGAGGACGGTACTCGAGTCGTGAAACGAATCATACCCACCTTGCTCCTCTCTCTTCTGCTGCTGGGTTCGTGTTCGACCCAAGTGGCAAAGAGAGAGAAAAGCCTTGTCCTGCAAGCTGAGGCCCTCACTCTGCTAGATGAAAAAGCCTATGCTGAGGCGGTGCCTCTCCTACGACAGGCTGTGAAGCTTGCACCCAAGGAGAGCGAAGGTCGGTATAATCTTGTTTTGGCTCTGCTTGCAAACGAACAGCCTGATGAGGCCATCACCCTCTGTGATGCCTCATTTTCCCTATTCCCGGCACACTTGGAATTTTTACTCGCCAAGGCCTTCGCCTATAGGCAAAAAGGGGACCTGGATGAAGCATTTGTCGTCTATAGGGAAATACTGGACAAAGACAAGGGGAACTTCACCCTCCATGCTCACTTGATGGAACTGGCCTTGGAGCTGGGCTACACTGATTTTGCAAAGCAGAATGCACTCTACCTGCTCTCCTTGCACAAGGAAGAAGCGAGAGCTTTCGAAACGCTGGCCACCTTGGAAGGAGAAGACAGCTGGTATGCCAAGGCAAGCTCGCTTATGAAGGAAGCTTCAACAGCAGCCCCAGAACAGCCCCAAGAACAATCCAAATAAGCGGGTGCACCTTCCTGAACTTCATTGCAAGGGCAAACAAGATGACAAACAAGATGACCTCTATGTACCTGATGCTACCCATATCAAGCAACGTGACGACAAATATTTTTGAGCCGGCATAGATTATCAGGCCTATGACAGCGGAGCGCAACC
>CAYMRN010000151.1:0-4948 GCA_964392855.1 uncultured Sphaerochaeta sp. | reverse complement strand
ATACAGGTCTGGTCAATTCCTGGAAAGGTTTGATCTCTTCTGGTGTCAGGATGGTGACTTCCATGTACTTTCCGAGTTCTGCAAGGATTGCCTTCTCTGCAGCACGTGCACTCTCTCTGTTAAACGTTCTTGCGGCAAACACTGCTTCACGAACATTTTCCTGGTAATTAGCAGGAAGCTTATCCCAGAACTTCTGGGAGAAGATTACGCCAAATGGGGAATAGACGTGACCCGTGTTGGTAGCATATTTCTGTACTTCGTAGAACTTATTGACAAGAATGGTCTCCCAAGGGTTCTCCTGTCCATCAACTACACCCTGTTGCATTGCGGTAAAAACTTCACCAAAATTCATAGGAGTTGGGTTTGCACCGAGCAGCTTGAAGGTAGCAAGGGGAACTGGAGTAGGCATGGTCCTCAGCTTGAGGCCAACCATATCTTTAGGAGATCGCACTGGGCGACGGTTATTTGTCAACTGTCTGAAACCATTTTCCCAATAGCCAATACCGACCATGCCAGCAGGCTTGAGGGAGTCAAGGACTTCCTGTCCTACAGGACCATCAAGAAGGGCATCAACTTCTGCATAGGAAGTAAAGAGGAAAGGAAGATCGAAAAGCTTAACAGCATTTGACCACTGTGAGGCGGGTCCGATCGTTCCACAGAACATTTCAACAGTACCAAGCTGAAGTCCCTCAAGAATCGCAAGGTCATCACCTAGGGTGCTTGAGTGGTAGAGTTCCATCGTTACAACTCCATCCGTAGATTCTTCAAGGTGCTTCTTCATGAATTCCAATGTCTTGTACTGAAGGGACTGATCATTATAACCGATACCGGTCTTGATCACATACTGGCCCTTCTTTGCGCTTGTTTCCTGCGCCCCAGCAGCAAAAACAAGAGAGAAACATACGAGTGCCATTACAGCAACTAACAGTGTTTTTTTCATACAAACCTCCAGAAAATTTATACCAAAGCCTAAGGCTTTTCCACTTTTCAAACGCTTCGCCCTAGTCGAATCTGATCATCGTCTTACCTTTGTTCATGCCTGATTGTGCCAGGCTCTTTATCACAGCCTCGGCCTCTTCAAAAGGATAGACCGTATCCAACAGCTGCTCAGGTTTCAACAAACCCTTTGCAAAGGATTCGATAACTGAGGGGAATCTCCGGTTGTTGAGCCTCGAACCCACTACGGTTATCTCCTTTCTCGTAATTTCATACTGGTTGACGGTGCTGTCGTTCTTGGAGAAACCCAGGACTCCCATGCGGCCACCAGGGGCAAGGCACTCAAGCAGGGTCAGGAATAAGGAGGGTATACTTGCAGCATCAACCACTACAGTGACGCCGTCACCACCTGTGATGCGCATAACCTCATCCTTGAGGTTGGTTTTTGCACTGTTGAATACAGTATCAGCACCTAACTCTTTTGCCTTTTCCAGCTTCTCATCTACGATGTCGCAGACAAGTACCTCCGCTCCAAGCATCTTAGCTGTCATGAGTACAGTGTTTCCAATTACCCCGCTTCCCACGATCAGGACCCTATCGCCAGGGCCTACCTGAGTACGACTGCAGATATTTGACCCAATTGAGAAGGGTTCGACAAAAGCGGCTGCTTCCCAACTGAGGCTGTCAGGAACCTTATAGAGGTTTTTGGCAGGAACAATAAATTCCGAGGCGAAGCCACCATCGGTATGGACGCCCATGACCTCCAGATGAGAACAGACATTGGGGTGTCCCCTTCTGCATGCGTCACATTTGCCACAGTTCAGTACAGGGTCGATGCTTACCCTATCCCCTACGGCAACCTGCTTAACGTCAGCGGCTGTCTTCGCCACAACCCCTGCTATCTCATGGCCAATTACCCTAGGGTATATGGTAAAGGGATTTCCTCCATTGTAGATGAGGATATCAGAACCACAAATCCCTACCCGCTTCACCTGTATCAAGACCTCACCTGGACCTAAAACCCTCACTTCACGTTCGAGTATCAGTATTTCTTCCGGTTTTGTGACTTGGAGAACTTTCATCATATATCACCTCTCATTGGTTTCGTAGTAAGCAATGCAATATCATCCACTTCAAGCAGATGGTTCAATTATTCAGTTAGCGAGATTCCAATAGCTTGTTTAGGTACAAGGATTCGGCGTACACACTATCCATATGCTCCCTCATCGCCTTGGAACTGCCTTCAACATCCCTTTGGCTGAGTTTTTCGATGATACGCGAATGTTCGCCAAACGTTTGTTCAAGTTGCCTGCGTGTTCTTTGCTCCTCAAACAGGTCCATCTGGTTCCATACTTCGATCAGCTGTCTGGTGATGAAGGAGTAGAGTGCTATCAGAGTCGAGCTCTTTGAATGCCTTACAATCTCAAGATGGAAAAATATGTCATCTTCGATGGCACGATGAACTTTCTTGGAACGGGTGAAAAAGATATCGTTAGCCTTAACGATACTTGCAAGGTCCTTATCTGAGATGCGCGCAGCGGCTAGCTCTACAGCACGGACCTCAAGGATCGCCCGTGTATCCTCCAGTGAGAGCACATCAAAGTTCTCGCCTATGTTGAGGATGTTGGTTATGAGCCCGATAAGAATCTTTGTGTCGATATCGGGGACATATGTGCCCGATTGGGGCCGTGTTTCCAAAACACCATACAGTTCCAGTTTTTTGAATGCCATTTTCAGCTGCTGTTTTGCAACACCAAACGCCTTTTGGAGGATCACCTCTGAAGGCAGTTGATCACCAGGCTTCAATGATCCGTCTTCCAGCAACGAGAGAATTTGCCTGATTATTAGGTCAGAGACACTGGGCATCTCAATTTTCTTTATTTTTCCGACCACTTCCATACTACCTCTAACACAAATCTGGGCAACTAATCTCCTAGTTGACTAACTGCTCATCCACTCAACCCTATGACAGAAAAATGGCGTTGTCAAACAATTTCGTTCCAAACATCAATAAATCTTCGAAGAAAATCAGAATATTCCAACTAGAATGAATATTATTTTTAATTGCATGAATATTTATTTCATACTATACTACCCAGAGAGACAGTGGAGGGACCATGGAAGAAGTCAGTGCTATCTATACCATTCAGAGCAAGTATGAGAGTCTGAGTGTCAAAGAGAAAAAGATTGCTGACTTCATCCTGAAGCACCCCAAGGAGTCGGTAAACCCCAGCATTGAGGAACTTGCCGAAATGATCGGCATCAGTGAGTCTACGATGGTCAGGTTTGCCCGTAAGCTGGGGTATGCAGGCTACCAACGCTTTCGCATCGCCTTGGCAAGGGAGACCATCCCCTCCAATGAACAGGTCTTCGAGATAGGGGTATCCGACCAGGAAGACCCTATCGACACCGTATTCAAGAATGCCCAGGATACCCTTAGCGAAACCTATAAAAGGATCAGTCGCGATGCCCTGCACCAAGTGGGAAAACAGTTTTCAGAGGCAAGGAATATCTATCTTGTGGGCCTTGGGGGATCGAACATCATTGCCCTTGATGCGTACCACAAGCTTATCCGCACGGGCTTGAACTGCAACTATGCTACAGACTATCACATGCAGCTGATGTTGGCTTCCCAGTCATCAGAAGAAGATATAGCCCTCATCATCTCCCATACGGGATCAGGGTATGATACGCTTGCCATAGCGGAGGAGTTTAGGAACAACAGGTGCCCCCTTGCAGTACTGACCAGCAACAGCCGCTCACCCTTGGCAAAGATGGCCCAACACGTGCTGCATGTCAGCACCAGCTCAAGGCAAATGGTTGCAGAGTCCTTCTCTGCACGAATAGTGTCCTTGACCGTTATAGATATCCTCTATGTGGAAGTCCTGGAACAGATGAAAAACCAGGGAGTAGAGAATTTGAACAAAATGAGAAATGTCATCGCAAAGAGACGTATTTGAATTGAGGAGAAAGAAACATTATGAAAGCATCTATCGGTTTGATCGGTCTAGCTGTCATGGGAGAGAACCTAGTGCTCAATCTTGAGAGCAAAGGCTACAGCGTTGCAGTCTACAACAGGAGCACTTCCAAGGTTGACTCCTTCATGGAGGGCAGAGCCAAAGGAAAGAACATCGTTGGGACCCATAGCCTGAAGGAGCTTGTAGCCTCCTTGGAAACACCCCGTAAGGTGATGATGATGGTCAAGGCAGGCAAGCCTGTCGATGATACCATTGAGGCTCTCATCCCCCTTTTGGAACAGGGCGACATCATCATAGACGGGGGAAACTCCAACTATGAGGACTCCGATCGTAGGATGGCCTTGGTCGAAAGCAAGGGCCTGCTCTATATCGGAACAGGAGTCTCCGGTGGTGAGGAAGGGGCTCTGAAAGGACCATCTATCATGCCCGGCGGTTCAAAGGAGGCATGGCCAGCCATCAAGGAGATGTTCCAGGCAATATCTGCCCATGTCGATGGAAAGCCTTGCTGTGACTGGATAGGACCTGGTGGTGCCGGACACTTTGTTAAGATGGTCCATAATGGTATTGAGTATGGTGATATGCAGCTCATATGCGAGGTATATGACCTCATGCACAGGTACTTGGGACTAAGCAATGCCGAGATGCAGGAAGTGTTCGCCACCTGGAACAAGGGCGAGCTGGACTCGTACCTCATTGAGATTACAGCCGACATCCTTGGCTACAAGGATGAGGACGGATCCCCCCTTGTAGACTCCATCCTTGATACGGCAGGACAGAAGGGGACCGGCAAATGGACTGGCATTGCAGCACTGCATGCTGGCATTCCCCTCACCCTTATCGTCGAGTCGGTCTTTGCCCGCAGTGTAAGCAGCCAGAAAGAGGAACGTGTTGCTGCAAGCAAGGTCTTCTCTGCCAAGGAAGTTGAGCTTACCCATGAGAAGAAAGCTTTTATAGAGGAGTTGGGGAAAGCACTCTTTGCGGCAAAGATCATCTCCTATGCCCAGGGCTTCTCCCTGATCAGGAGTTCTGGAGCG
>CAYMRN010000150.1:0-4995 GCA_964392855.1 uncultured Sphaerochaeta sp. | reverse complement strand
ATTTGAACCTGCACAGTGTTGCCACCACTAGGACCTGAACCGAAATATAAGCCCTGTCAAGGTATGTCCCTATATGCTTAAATTTCAACTGTAAAAGCAATTATGATGCGCATATATGAATAGTCCCCTCCTTGTAGATAGGTGGCTTGGTCATCGGCGTGGTTCTTGATGTATTCCTGGACAGACAGCTCATAGAGCTTTGACAAAGTGAGGCCAGGACGCTCGGCAACGAACTTCTTAGCCTCGATCAGCACGTTTAACGGTATTCTTGTGCCTATTGACACGGTATTACGTTGTTTCATGGCGAAACGATACCCTGTAAAGACGTGGAAGTCAACAGATTTCTAGAATAATTTATTTATAACACGGTAAATCGTGGTACTGTAAAAACAGAGGTTATAAAATGTTTATGGGAAAGTTCTGGAATCGTGTGGATTTTCTACGTGAAAGTCAGGGAATGACTCAGGCTAGACTTGCAAAGAAGTTAAATAAAAGTTCTCGGACTGTAGAGGATTGGAAAAAACGGAAATACGTACCAACTGGTGACGTATGCGTATCGATCGCTAAACTCTTTGACACCTCCGTGGAGTTTCTTATCACTGGGGACGAGCTATCCTTGAAGGATGATTCTTTCATCGTAGGAGAACCCCTCGACTCGGTGTATACGGTGAAGGGGCCAGTAGAATTACTGGATGACGAAGAGGCGACAATCGTTGTTCCCATCGTTCCCCAGGTCCTCTCAGCAGGGCTTGGGGAAGAGTTTCTTGAGGGGTCTTATGAGAGTGTCGGACGTGTGAGAATCCTTGAGCGCATGGCACGAGGAATCGACCATGCTTCCCTGGTGGCTGCCATCGTGAAGGGTGACAGCATGACCGGTGTCCAGATCTTCTCTGGAGACGTGGTGATTTTCGCCCGGGGGCATATAGACGAGAATGGGATCTACGTAATCTCCCTGTACGGGGAGGTAAAGGTCAAGCGCCTCGAGTTCCGTGCTGGTGACCAGATGATCTTCATCCACTCGGAGAATAATCGATACTCGGTTGAAGAGATCCCGATGACCAATGACAACCTAGTTATCCTGGGCAAGGTAGTGGGGTGGGTGCATTGCCATCCTTATTGATAAATCAATACAAGCTAAAGGAGATTAGCTGGGATGATAATCGAGGTTACTTGGAGAGAGTTGGGGATTGATAGGGATGGCACTCGATTTATTGATGATGGGAGAGACAGGACGGACCGCCGATTCAAGGGCAAGACGAAATTTGAGCCTCTTTCTGATTACACAGTAGTCGACTTGGAAACAACAGGTCTCAATCCAGCATACAATGAAATCATTGAAATAGGAGCAATCCGTGTCAGGGACAACCAGGAAGTTGCCCGCTACCAAACGTTGATAAAGCCTGAGGAAAAGATCTCCCCATTCATTGAACAGTTGACGGGGATCTCCAATGAGATGGTAGAGAATGAAGCACCATTCATTGAGGTGATTCCAAGTTTCCTTGAGTTCTTGGGGAGCGATGTTGTCGTAGGCCATAATGTTCACTTTGACGTCAACTTTCTATATGACCAAAGTGCAAGGAATGGAATCCGATTCACCAACAATTGCATGGACACAATGAGACTGGCAAAGTTTTTGTTCAAAGGATTCAGAAATTACAGATTGAGGACCTTGGTCAGAGAATTCAAGTTTGCTAAGAAAACTGAGCATAGAGCCATGTCTGACGCCTTTTTAACATTCCAATGTTATGAGCATATGTTGCGCCATGCCAAAGATGCTGGGGTTATCATCAAGCCCCTGGACAGCCGTGGTATTGGGTTATTAGCCAAGGACATTCTCCCAGCAGGAGGATTGGAAGATCCTGATTGTGCGCTTTTCGGCCAAGTCTGTGTTTTTACCGGGACGCTTGAACGGATGACCAGAAGACAGGCCATGCAGTTAGTTGTCGATCGTGGAGGCAAGGTTGCTGACAGTGTCACTCAGTCCGTAGATTACTTGATAATGGGGAACACAGACTATCGCAAGGTAAAAGATGGCAAGAGCAGCAAGCTTCGAAAGGCTGAGAAAATGCAACTCGAAGGACATGATATAGAAATCATCCCAGAAGATGAATTCTACGAAATTCTTTCAGTTGAAAGGAACTCGGATGCCTCTGCGTCTTGATCACTAACCATCATAAAGGAGTGATTCATGGAAAATTGGATAGCGTTTATTACATGGGTGAACAGTAATTCAGGATTCATTACAGCGATTTCCACTATGGCCTACATTATTTTTACTGCCATCATAGTGCTCCAGACAAGGGCAGGAAACAGAGGCTGGTTGTTCCCAAGCCTAGCAAAAGTACCAGGGGAGAGATCGGATCTCTTGTGCCTGAAGATAGAAAACCCTACAAACACACCTGTTAAGAATGCCAAGGTTACACTTTGTGATAAGTGGCTCGCACAATACGATAGCATCAAAGATCCCGGAGCACAGAAGAACCGAGAGGACCTCAAGCAAATTAATTCGGGCACTTTTACAGTAATGCCAAGTCAAGCGTTGTATTATGTCGTCTGCATAATCCCTGGCGATTACTATCAAAACCTGACGAACCTGCCTTTGAAAGTGACGATAAAATACAACAGGTTGAGGGGAGGTAGAAAAGAAAATTATAAATTCGACCTTAAGGGTATGGGGACACAGCTTGCACAGGCAAGCGAATATGTGCGGATGGAAAGAATCAGGCTTGAGAAGCTGAATAAGATTATTGAAAAACTTGAGGAAGGTAATCGAGCCAGACGCCCTCAAGCAGCTATTAATCCTTTGCCCAGACAAATCAAGCTTAAGGGATAATCAGTGGGCTGATTGGCACCATCATCTGAGGCAAATCATTTTTCCCCTATCTTTGACCGCTTGATGTACACTGTAAGTACAAGAATGTGGAGGAAGCCCGGTATGTCGACCTATTTTTTCTATCGGTATCAAGTCACTCCCAATAGATCCCGCTTCAACCATGAGCTGGATTTCGATGGGAAGGGGGTAGGGTCAATCGAGGAATTAGAGGAGAGGAAGGGGGAGTATTTCAAAGGGGTCCTTGATAGGTACTTGGATTATAGTACTGATGCAGTCATATCCAAGGGGGAGGTTGAGGGTAATTTATATGATATGTATTTTGCCAAGCGAAAACTTCTAGAATTTGAGAAGGATTTTAAAATACAGAGAATCGAGACCGAACCAAGCCTCAATGTTGTTGTCTGTACAGATACAAAGATTCAGATGATAGCCATGCGCTGGGGGACCAAAGCATTCCGGACGAAGGAAGCCGCAATAAGATGGATAGCCAGCAGAATCTCTAGATTCCTAAGTGCCGCCGCATTGGATTTATCAATCACCCCTGTTTATAAATCCGAGGACTTTTGGAAGTATGCCCGCTTGAACACAGACAATATCAGTGGCATCCAGTTCACGATTACTTATCCCAATTTGCCATCAGCACGTAAAGAGATTGGAGAAACCCTCAAAGCTCTGACAAGAAGCACCAATTCAGGGAAAACCGTACTGCAGCTATCATCTGCAGGTAAAGGGCCATTGGAGATTGCTGAAGACGATGAATATCTCAAGGACTTGGTTGACTATTCAGCGGAGGGGGGAAGTGAAATCAAGATAAAAGAAACGAAGTCACGTAGCTTTTCAAGTTTGGATACCAAGCCCATTACCAGAATCATTGAAGACGAATCCTTGTTCCCTGTAGATGCAGAGGTCTTTCGGTCTGTTCTGAAAGAAAGTACAATGGGATTGGGAGGCAGTGATGAGTAAGGGACGGATGAGGGCAAAAGGAGTCCTGGAAGCATTCTGTATATCAGCTGTTGTGTCTCTTGGCCTGATGGGGGTTTCCCATTTGATTCGTTCTGACTTCATTGTGAAGTTTTTGGCTGAAAACCTTGCCGTACTCCAGATTACCATTATTGCAATCAATATACCGACCTTTGGAATTGTATTGACCAATCTTGCAAACATTAAAAACATGACACCTGAAGTTTGGTATAACATCAAATCAGCCCTACAGTTCTCCTTTGGAGAGCAGATAGCCTATCTGGTCCTAGGGTTGGCTCTCACTATATTGTGCAATGGGGGTGCCCTCCAAGGTTGTTGGCGATTTGTTTTGCAAACCCTTCAGTTGTCGATTCTGGGGTTGTCCCTTGCTACCCTTGTTGATTCGTTCCTGACCGTGGTAGATGTGACCGAACTTATTGCACTCACCCATGATACAGAAGAGTCACTCAAAGGTTAACCGTCCGTTGGCCCCGTCAAGATCCCTGACGTGATCTGCAGCACATCGGCAAAGTCCTCTACCAGGAAGTGGGCGTAGTGCTCGGTCATCGCTGAGGTGATGTGCCCGGCGATCCTCCTGGTCTTTGTCTCGGGGATCCCGTGGGCGAGGAGCTGGGAGTTGAGGAAGTGCCTCCAGGAGTGGAAGGTGATGTTGCGCTCCTTCCGTTCCTTCTCCTTGATTCCCTTCTTGGCCAGCGCCCGGTAGAAGCCTTGTCTGATGGCATTGTGCTCCATCGGCACCCCGGCGATCGAGAAGAGGCGTTCAGAGGGACCGGCAAGCTTCGCAAGTTTTGTAAGCGCTTCCATCAGGCTCTCCGGGATGGGGAGATCTCGGGTGTCCCCGGTCTTCGTGGATTTGAGATCTCCTTTCAGATCGGCTGAGTGCGTTACGTGGATGTACCCCTGACGCAAATCCGAACCCCTGAGCGCACGGATCTCCGAGAGTCGCATTCCGGTACAAGCTGCGAGAAGGGAAGCGGTGTAGGCAACAGGATTGTCCCAGTAGGAGAGATTGGTCAGCAGGTCCTTGGCTTCCTCATAGGTGAGCACACCCCGTTGTTTTGAATTGCGGGCAAGAGGACGGACCTCCTTGACAGGATTGGAGGTGATGAGGTCCTGTTTCCGAGCTGCATCGAGCATCACCGAGAGAATGGAGACGATGTTGTTGACGCTCTTGGGAGCCA
>CAYMRN010000149.1:0-5012 GCA_964392855.1 uncultured Sphaerochaeta sp. | reverse complement strand
TGAAGGGGCTGGCGTGTCTTCAGATTGTTTGAAGCACGAAGCGAACGTCCCATGACGATGGCCTTCTGCGTTAGGGTCATCTTCTTCTCCAGCTCCAGATCACGCTGAGCACCCTGGTATTCAGGGTAGAGGGCAAGGTGGATGCTCTCTTCCATCTCTTCAGTCCTAAGGTTCTGGTAGATCTCCTCGGTAGTGAAGGGAATGATGGGAGCCGCTATCTTGATAAAGGTCATCAAGACGCGATAGAGGGTATCATATGCCTCTTTCTTATCCCCATCGTTCTCACTTCTCCAAAATCGCCTGCGGCTTCTGCGGATGTACCAGTTGTTCAGGTCATCGATGAACGGCACAAACAGGGAACACGCTTTCTGGATATCATATGCATCAAAGGCCTGAGTAACCTCCTGGATGAACTTCTCACTGCTGGAGATGATCCAGGTATCCATAGGGTTGGAAAGTTTCTCATAGGCGGTTTCGCTCGGTTCATACCCGTCGATGTTTGCATAAGTCACAAAGAAGGAGTAGGCATTCCACAAGGGGATGATGAGGTTCTTCAACACATCCTTTACAGACTCTTCACTGAACTTGAGGTCCTCAGCTCGCACCACCGCACTGTTCATAAGGGCAAAGCGCAGCGAGTCTGCACCATAGGAGTTCACTATCTCCATAGGATCGGTGTAGTTGCGAGCACTCTTGCTCATCTTCTTGCCCTCTTGGGTGAGGACAATACCGTTGGTTATGCAGTGCATGAAAGCAGGTTTGTCGAACAGGCCAGCTGCCAACACGGTGAGGGTATAGAACCAACCGCGGGTCTGGTCCAGCCCTTCACAGATAAAGTCAGCCGGGAAGTGCTCTTCAAAGTACTCCTTGTTCTCAAACGGATAGTGCAGCTGGGCATAGGGCATCGAGCCTGACTCGAACCAGCAGTCCAAGACATCAGGGATACGCCTCATGACCCCTTTTCCGTCGGGGCTCGGCCAGGTGAGGTCATCGATGAAGTGCTTGTGCAAATCAGGTACGGACTCGCCACACTTGGCTTCAAGCTCCTCTCTGCTGCCGATTACCTCAATGTGGTCGCTACCGTCACATTTCCAGACAGGGATGGGGTTGCCCCAGAAGCGGTTTCGACTGATCGCCCAGTCACGGGCACCCTCAAGCCACTTGCCAAAGCGCCCGTTCTTCAGGTGTTCAGGGATCCAGGTAATCTGCTCATTTGCATTGAGCATTGAACCCTTGATCTTCTGGATATCAACAAACCAACACTCCATAGCACGATAGATGAGGGGCTTGTTGGTGCGATAGCAGAAGGGATAGGGGTGCAGGAAGTTTTCCTGCTTGACCAGCTTGCCACTCTTTTTGAGTGATGCAATGATATCCTTGTCGGTATCTTTGACAAACCTGCCCTCATAGTCAGGTACTTCAGCTGTGAATCTAGCCTCACTGTCGATGGGACATACCACAGGGATGCCACTGCCCTTGAGTACCTGGTAGTCATCCTCACCAAAGCCAGGGGCTGTATGGACGATGCCACAGCCGTCTTCGGTGGAGACATAGTCACCCAGGACACAGACAAAGGCACCCACATCCTTCAGATGGGCAAAATACGGGAATAGGGGTTCATAGCGCATACCTTCATAGAAGGTTCCCTTTTGCTCATCCACTATCTCGTACAGGCTCTCATCCTTGTAGTAGTGACCAAGGCGCTCCTTACCTAGGATGTAGTGGCAGTTGTCGCTCTTGTCAAGAATCTTCACATAGTCTATAGCTGGGCCAAAGGCCAGGGCTAGGTTGGAAGGAAGGGTCCAGGGAGTGGTGGTCCACGCAAGGAAATAGGTATCCTTTTCGCCGTCCACAGCAAACCGGACCGTTATGGCCTGATCCACGACATCCTGGTAGCCTCCTAGGTTTACCTCAAAGTTTGAGAGGGGGCTTCCGAGTGCAGGGCTGTAGGGAAGGATATTATATCCCTCGTAGATGAACCCCTTTTCGTATAGGGTCTTGAATACCCACCAGATGGACTCCATGTAGTCGGTGTCCATGGTGCGGTACCCATTCTCCCAGTCGACCCAGCGGCCCATCCTGTTGATAGTGCTCTCCCACTCCTTGGTATAGCGCAATACAATGGAACGGCACTGTTCGTTAAAATTGGCGACACCGTATTCATGGATGGCAGAAGGACCGCTGATGCCCAGCGTCTTCTCCATCTCAAACTCAACCGGCAAGCCGTGACAATCCCAACCGAATCGGCGGTACACACGCTTTCCCTTCATAGTCTGGTAACGAGGTATGGCATCCTTGATGGTCCCTGGAACCAGGTGGCCAAAATGGGGAAGGCCTGTTGCAAAAGGAGGGCCGTCATAAAAGACGTACTCATCCTCTGCGGGACGCATACTTATCGATTTTTCAAAAATTTCCTCTTGTTCCCAAAAAGAGAGGATACTCTCTTCCATTGCGGGGAAATCAACCCTCGTAGTTACTGGACGAAACATAGACGCTCCTTGTTCCCGAAAGTCTTGGTGGACTTCCGCATTAGTGTCATTCTATTCATATTAGCGCTAAATGACAACCTTTGCCGGCCATTATTACCGTTGACCTTTCCGCTTTGTACGAGTAGTGTGGCAGTATGAAAACCTTCCCTGTTTCACCCTCCATACGACGATTTTCCTCACGCTTCAAAGAAGCCGGCTTCTCCCTCTATATTGTAGGTGGGGCAATTCGTGATCATCTGTTGGGTTTGGTGAATGAGGACTTCGATTTTACCACTGATGCAGAGCCTGGCGAGGTCAAGAAACTCTTCGGCCATGTAATTCCTACAGGGATAGAGCATGGGACGGTGACGGTCATATTTGAGAAGCAGATGTTTGAAGTCACTACTTTCCGCAGCGAAGGGACCTATCTTGATGGCAGGCACCCCAGTTCGGTGACCTTCATCAGAAGCCTGGAAGAGGATCTCAAAAGGCGTGACTTCACCATCAACGCATTTGCCGCTGACTGCACAACAGGCGCCATCATCGACCTCAACGGAGGGATGGAAGACCTTAAGGCGAAAACCATCCGTGCTATCGGCACTCCCCAAAAACGTTTTGAGGAGGATGCCTTGCGTATCTTCCGGGCTTGCAGGATCGCCTCAAAGCTGAACTTCAGCATCGAAGAGGAGACCCTCGCAGCCATGAAAGGTGAAAAGGAAAATCTCAGAAACGTCAGTGCAGAAAGAATCCGGGTGGAGCTGTTCAAGCTGGTAGAGTCGGACTACCCCACTGTGGGCCTCAGATATATGCAAACGACCAGTGTGCTCTCCACCCTGCTGCCAGCCCTTGCCAAGGGCGAGGGCGTCGAACAGGGGGGAATGCACCACCAGGACGTCCTGCAACACAACATAGCGGCTTGCCAAGCGGCTGCTGACCGTAACTTCCCCCTCCCTGTCCGACTAGCCGCTCTGTTCCATGATATTGGAAAGAGCGAAGTAATCAGGCAAGGGGATGGCCGTAACACATTCCACTGCCATGAGGCGGTCTCTGCAAAAGAGACAAAAGCGATCATGCACTATCTGAAATCGAGCAAAGAGCAGATACGTATTGTCACCCATCTGGTGAGAGAGCATATGTTCAACTACCAAAGTGATTGGACCGACAGCGCAGTAAGGCGCTTCATCACGCGCGTTGGCCTACGTGATATCCCTTTGCTTTTCCAGTTGCGTATTGCAGACCAGATAGCCATCCATGGTGAGGCTAACACCACTCTCATAGATGAGCTGCAACAGAGAATTGATAGGATTCTTGCAGCCAAGGATGCCCTCAGCATTAAAGATCTTGCTATAGATGGTAATGACCTGATGCAAGCGGGTGTCCCCAAGGGAAAAAGAATCGGTGATACGCTCAACTACCTGTTGGAGACAGTGCTTGATGACCCCGAGCAAAACACAGCAGGGCAACTGCTGTGCATTGCTCGCAAGTATCAGCAGAGGGTCGGGACCACCAACGACTCATAGGCAAGCTTGGCAGCATTCTGCTCAGCATCCTTCTTGCTACGCCCTTGAGCAGGGCCGAAGCTCTGGTTGTTCACCTGTACCTCTACAAAAAATGTAAACTCATGCTCGGGCCCTGTCTTCTTCACTAGGGTATAGACCGGGCATTTCCTCCACTTCTTCTGCATGTACTCTTGCAAGCTGGTCTTATAGTCACGATGGTAATCATACTTGAGGACAGCATGAATCTGTTCCTTCAGATAGCGCATGACAAACTCTTTGGCGGCTTCGAATCCACTATCAAGGTAACATGCGGCAAACAGGGCTTCCATACAGTCTGCAAGCAGGGTCTTCTTTTCCCTGCCTCCGCTGTTCTCCTCCCCTTTCCCAATGAGCAGATACTTGTCCACATCCAGCTTACGTGCGATCATGGCCAAGCTGTCCTCACTGACAACCACGCTCTTGATTTTTGAGAAATCCCCCTCCTGCTTTGCAGGAAGATTTCTTAAAAGCCAATCGGCCACACACATGCCCAGGACACTATCTCCCAAAAACTCCAACCTTTCGTTATTCCCAACCTCCTCTGTTGTCTCATTAGCAAAGGAGCGGTGGGTAAAGGCAAGGTTGAGCAGGTTAAGATTGTCACATTTCATATGGCTTGCTTGCTTAAATGCAAGAAGCTCCCGTTCTCTCGAAGGGGAGATAGCGGGAGCTTTTCCAAAGGCAAAAGAGTCCATAGAACCAGTGCCTTAGAGCTGAGTTGAAAGAAAGTCTACTGCATCCTTGACAGTTTCAAACTCGTTTGCCTTTTCATCAGGAATGGATACTCCCAATTCCTCTTCAATGGCATATACCAACTCATAGGTATCCAAGCTATCTGCCCCAAGATCCTTCCTGAAGGAAGCATCCATAGTAATCTTTGCAGCATCAACTTCAAGCTTATCAGCGAGATGCGGTTGTACTTTTGCACAAACTTCTTTAGTACCCATTTGTTAATCTCCTAAAGTGTGAACGATTTGTCTTGCAGTTCAATAACCTGAACACCACG